>ONUG01000073.1 GCA_900320965.1 uncultured Bacteroidales bacterium
GTCTTGTAAGCGAGAAACTTATCGGCAAGCTTATACCCCTGCTCCTTCTTCATGGTAATGTACGACAGAGGAGTCGACATCAGTGTCGCCTCCAGAATGGAGCATAAAAATGAGACACAAAGGGTTCCGAGAAGGAATGTGAGCAACAGGGCCATATATTCGCAATAACTGACGCGAATTTAGCGAATAATATCGTATTTCAAAAGATTCTTCGCTGACGCTCAGAATGACAGGCATGCTCAGAATGACAGGGAGATTCCCGCCATGACGGAGCGGCTGGCCATGGGGACGAAGCCGATCTGGTAGTAACGGTTGTTGTCAGGATGGTTGTAGCCATCGAGGATTGAAGAATACACCCATCCGCTGGTGGCATAGCGCCCGTTGAATACATTTCCGACAGAGAGATTGATTTTCAGCTCCTTAACCATCATTTTCGGAAGACTCATCTTGTAAGAGATGTTGAAGTCCGAGAAGGTGTAGGCGGGAAGGGAGCGGTCGGCATTGCTGGTGTTGTCGAGATATTGCCTGGAAACATAATTCGTGTGCCAGACAGCCTCAAGTCCCTTCAGAGGTCCTCCAACCGGATTGAAACGGATAAAGCCGTTCAGGATAGCCGACGGGGAGAAAGCGAGCGGCGCATCGTCGTAATGGATCGGGCGGAAAGAATCGTCCCAATCCTCACTGGCCATCTCGGTAAAATCTTTCAACTTATTGTCGCTCAATGCGGCATTGCCTTCCAAAGTGAGGAAAGGCAGTACCTTGTAGGCAACTGAAAGCTCCACACCAGCCCTATAGGACTTGGCGATGTTCGTGGTCAAGGGCTCCCCTATCTCACTCAACTCACCGGTCTGGACAAGCTGGTCGGTGTAGTCCATGTAATAGAGGTTCGCTCCAGAGTGGAACCTTTCCGAAGTGTAGTTGTATCCCACCTCATAGTCAAGCACGCTCTCTGCCTTCGGGAAGGGATATTTGTAGTTGTCAGTGAAATTGTCCCTGGAAGGCTCCCTGTGGCTCATAGCGGCCGAGGCATAAATATGGCTCGCACCTTTGATCCAGCTGATTCCTGCTTTAGGGTTGACGAAGTCGTATTTCTCATCGATGTCAAGTTCCTGGTTGTACCAGCGGTTGCCTTCCTCATAGAACTTGTCATTTATGCCGGAAGTCTTATAACCGACATGGCGGTATTGCAGGTCCGCGAACGCCTTGAAGTGTTTCGCGAAGGTGTAAGTCGCTTTGACATAAGCGCTTCCGTCAAACTTTGTGGCATCCGAATCGTAGTATTTGTAATTTCCTCCGGAAAGGAACTGGTCTGCCATCCCCTGATCTTTGATGTAGGTCAGATAGCCGTAGTGGTTGCCTTCAAAATTCTGGATAGAGAAACCGCCCACGACATCCAGGGACTCTCCTGAATATTTCACATTGCCCACGGCGCCATAAGTGTCCTGTCCAAGGCCCTTCCTGCGGACAAAGTCTGTCTTTTTGACACTTGGATATGTGAGACCGAACTTCTTGGGCTTGTTGTCCGGCCGGAACTCCTCATAGTAGCCATGACCGTGGGTGTAATGAGCGGAAACGCTGGCGTCCCAACCATCTCCCAGCCCGAAAGAAGCGGACAGGATATTGTGATCCTGCCAGAAATTGTCGGTGGTCTTAGGCCAGAAAGAGCCGTCACGCATCGTGTATCTCTCGGTTATGTAGCCGCCCGTATGAGTGACGAAAAGACCGTCATTCCCGGTGGCAATTCTCTCGTAAAGACTGTTGAACCGTCCAAGGCCGACTTCCCACATATCCTTGTATGTCTTGATGCCGGTGGTCTGGGTATAGCTCCATGAGCCGTCGTCATAGCTGCCGTCCATGAGGCTGTAATCGCCATTACCGGCTGTCACTCCGTTCCATGCCTGCCCGGTCTGCTCATAATTGCCTATATTCCTGTATCTCAAGATGAAACCACGGCCGAGCCAGGTCAGACCGCCGTACCACGACCCGGACTTTCCGGCCGTCCCGTGGATGAAACCATCCGTTCCGGTGGTGTGGAAAGACCCGTCGATAGTCAGATGGTTCCAAAGAAGCCCTGATGAGATGGAAAGACCGGTGTTGTAGGTGTTGAAACTCCCGTAGGACGCATCAACAGTGACAGAAGGATCATAAGACAGAGCTTTGGTCTTCAAAGCCACGCTTCCTCCGAAAGCGCCGTCACCATTTGTCGATGTACCCACTCCCCTCTGGATCTGGACACTCTCGAGGAAATGGCTGTAACTGTTCATGTTAGCCCAGAAAACGGCCTGATCTTCAGGAGAATTGAGAGGAACTCCGTCGATGGTGACATTGATCCTGGAATCACCCGCCCCACGGATCCGAAGATACGTGGTTCCTGTTCCGACTCCATTCTCGCTCCAGGAAAGCACTCCCGGAGTGTTGGAAAGAAGGAAAGGGATTTCCTTGCCGCTGGAAGAGAAGTCAGACAAAGCTTTCCGGTTCACGTTCGAGACAGCGAACGGGGCGTCTTTTGAGACTCTGACTCCTTGAACGACAGAGGCTTCCAGATGGTTCACAATCGTGGTGTCCTGACTTGTTTGGGCATTAGCCGCAAGAGTTGTCAAGGACCATGCGGCAAGCGCCGCTGACAAAAAAGAAACTCGCATAATAAATCATATTAATGCGAGGGGGCGCACTTAGGCGCGATTGAGATTATGCTTCCCTACGGCGGCATTACCCGCGTCAGGTTCAATGGGTATGATCTCAACCGGACGGGTCAATTTTGTCCGGTACCCCCGCTTATTTTCGGTCGCGAATATAGTTATTTTTTCTCAACTAGCTCCACTTCGTAGAGACGTTTCCAGTATTTTCCTGTGAGAAAGATCTTTTTCGTCTCAGGATTATAGGCGATTCCGTTAAGGACGTCGGTGTACTGGTCTCTCAAATGCCTTGGCAGCAGACCGGTGCAATCAATTGTGGCCTCCACCTCACCGGATTTAGGGTTGATGATAACGATCATGTCCGTCATGTAGACATTAGCCCAGATCTTGCCATCAATCCACTCGAGCTCGTTTAGCTGAGTAAGTGGTCTGCCATTTAGCTTGACAGTCAGCGACTTCTGCTGGCGGAACTGGGTGTCGAGCCAGTACAGCCTCGCCGAGCCGTCGCTCGCTATGAGGCTTGTCCCGTCGGTAGTGAGTCCCCAGCCCTCCCGAGGGTAGCTATAGGTCTGCTTGTACTCCAGGGTATTGGCATCATAGATGAAGGCGACTTTATTGCGCCATGTCAGGATGTAGATGTTACCGTCGAGTTCCACAGAGCCCTCTATGAAGTACTTGCGATCGAAGTTGAACTTTTTCAAGGCCTTGCCTGTGGAGGGCTCAACCAGCCTGAGGGTGGATTCCCCGTACTGGCCGGTAGTCTCGATCATCTTGTCGCCTTGGAAGAAAAGGCCTTGGGTGTAGGACATCTCGTCGTGATTGTATTCTTTCACGACTTTTATCTTGTATTGCCTGACCTTAGCCTCACATGAGGTACTCACAAGGGCCATGGCAGCCAAAAAGGCAAGAATCAAACTTTTTCTCATAACATAAGACGCCATTTAATCGCGCCACAAAAATAACTCAAAAAACGAGCCTAAACAATTTTATCCCCACAATACATCCGACATATTCCAAATGTAAGAGCCCTATGAGTGATGTTGGCAAAGCCTGCCTCCCTCATCTGCTCCATGAATTCTTTCTTGCCAGGAAAGGCTTTCACTGAGGCCGGAAGATACATATAGGCCTTCTTGTCGCCAGAGACTTTACCCCCGATTTTGGGAAGGATGTTCAGGAAATACAAGTCATAGAACCAGCGGATGATTCTGTTCTGAGGTCTTGAGAGCTCGAGGATGACCAGCCTACCTCCGGGCTTCAGCACCCGCAGAGCTTCTTTGAGCCCCTTATCCCGGTCCTCGAAATTCCTTATTCCGAAGGCATTGACAACCCGGTCGAAAGAGTCTTCCGGGAACCTTAGATCCTCACCGTCTCCAACCTCTTGGGATATAATGCATTCAAGATTGTTTTTCAATACCTTCCTGCGCATTACCTCAAGCATTTCTTTGGATATGTCCACGCCTATTACCTTACCATTCCCTATAGCTTTCGCAATAGCGATCGAAAAGTCTCCTGTACCGCAAGCGACATCCAGGACCCGGGGAGAATCCCCCGCATCCTTAATCTTTCTAATAGCCTTTTTTCTCCAGATCTTGTCGATGGAGAGTGACATGATATGGTTCAGGGAGTCGTAGTCTTTCGCGATGCTGTCGAACATCCCCTCTATTGTCTTTTTGGACGGCATGGGATCAAATTAACATTAATGACAAGCCCAGGATAAGGCATAAGATGAAAGTTGACATCACCAGCAAAGGAAGCATCGGGTCCAGCGCCCTGTCGGTCTTTGTCCATATTCCTTTAAGATGGATAAAATGGAGCAGGAGAACGGCCAGGAACAGGAAGTGCCACGGCGAAGGTTTGTACAGGGCGGCGAAGACAACCAGAAGGATCCAGCCAGCGGCGATAAGGACAGTCTGGTAGATTCTCGAGCCTCTCAAACCGAGTCTGATGGCGACAGTCACACGGTTGGCGGAGTCGGTCTTCATGTCACGTATATTATTGACATTCAGTACTCCGACACTAAATAGCCCAACCGCTGCGGCAGGAAGCGCGAGCAAAGAGCTGGAAATGGTGTGGGCACAGACATAGAACCCTCCCAAAACTGACACGAGACCGAAGAATATGAACACGGCTATGTCCCCCAGCCCCTTGTAACCGTACGGTGAAGGTCCAAGAGTGTAACGCATAGCGGCGATAATGGCAAGGGCACCAAGGACCAGAAGTCCCGCTGAGCGCAAGCTGAACAGCGTTCCGAAAGAAGTCCAGATCATGGCGCAGCCGGAAAGGGCACAGAGGGTCGCTATCACGCTGATCAGACGCTTCATGTCATTGACAGAGAGCCCACCCTCAGCGATCCCGTACTCAGGGCCCTGGCGGTCAGGCGTGTCAGTGCCATTCAACACGTCTCCAAGCTCGTTGGAAAGATTGGAGAGAACCTGCAGGAATATGGTGGTCAGCAAAAGGAATACGATGACGATAACACTCACCTTGAACTCGCTGGAGGCCAGCATTGCCCCGAGAATAACCCCAGCCAAGGACAAAGGCAGTGTCCTGAGCCTGAAAGACCGTATAGCAGAACGAAACTTAGGATTCATTAAAACTCCCTCCATGCTTTTACACACGCGAATTTAATGATTTTAACTCATTACCAGTCCCCCGTGCCCGAATAAAGCCCTTTTCCGGCACAAGCCGTTCATTTCCAGCCTCCCGTGCCCAAATTATGCCCTTTTTCGGCACGGGAGGCCAATAAATTGTGGCTGCTTTCTGAAAATACATTTTTTTGAGCATTATTTCAACATGATTGATTATATTCACAAACACAACTTAAACTATTCATGATATGAGCAGAAAAACTTTTTATGAACGTGAACTTGAATGCCAATTAGTATTCGACAAGTTCGGCCCTTTTTACCATCTATTTACCCCAGGCGAGCAAACAGGCGACATATTCCTTGATCGCCCTGTAAAAGAGTTTGGTCTTAACCTTTTAGGAATATGTTCCTTGCAGATAGAAGACTTCAGGATCATCGCATACTCCGAGATGACTGATCACCTTCATGTGCTTTTCGCCGGAAAAGAAAGCTCCGGCATGCTTTTCTTTGATATGTATTCTCAACGTTTGAAGCGAATCGTCGGACCATCTGATTGTTTCAAAGGATTCAAGCCCAAAATCCTTCCATTGCCAGATCTCAGATCTGTCAGGAACGAGATAGTGTATATCAACCGTAACGGCTATGTTGTCTGTCCGGATCACACTCCGTTTTCTTATCCATGGGGTAGCGGAGTTTTGTTCTTCAATCCGTTCTACGAAAAGATTCCAACCAGGCGATACTCGTCTCTCACGAGGGATGCGAAGCGACTGATCTGCAGAAGCAGGGACATTGATTTACCGGCTGGCTATTCGGTTATGGGCAACCTGATAGCACCTGATGAATATTGTTATGCTAAGGGAATAGGAATGAGACTATTTCGGGATGCCCATCAGTATTTCAATCTCCTGAGCAAGGATTACGAAGCATATAGCGAGAGCGCGAAACGTTTGGGAGAATCCGTATTCATCGCAGATGAGGAAATGTATTCTGTGGCGAAATCGCTATGCGCAAAGATTTACAATGTAAAGACACCGTCTCTGCTTAAACCAACTGAAAGAATTGAGTTGGCGAAACATCTACACTCGGATTATAACGCCAGCGCGAAACAGTTGACCAGGATCCTAAAGCTGGACAAAAAGATTGTTAACGAATTATTCCCGTCGGCATATTAATAAAAGGTGGGGCCGTAAGCCGGTTTCTGTTTTTAAATCCGCCATTTATCTGACGCGACCTACCCCCTGGCATCGGACGGGCAGCCCTCATCTGCCAGTATATTTGGTTTTGCAGGCCCTGGTGCCATGCCCGCGGCCTGTCGCCAGACACGCGCCGTGGGCTCTTACCCCACGTTTTCACCCTTGCCGCCGAAGCGGCGGTTGTTTTCTGTCACGGCCGCCCGAGATCTCTCCCGCCTGGGCTTTCCCCAGCAGGGTGCCCTGACCTGTCCGGACTTTCCTCACCCCGAAGCCGAAGCCCCGAAGCGCGGCGGATCGCCCCACCTGTTTTCTAAAAAGTGACGCGAATTTACTAAAAAGAATTTACGGCCGCAATCCTGTGCCGAAAAAGGGCTTGGTTTGGGCACGGGCAGCTTCTAGTCAGCGGAATTTGCGGCAGCGGTGGCCTCGAGGTCAAGGGCCTCGGCGAGGATAACGATAGGATTTAGGACGGTGTAGCCGGTACTCATCTCGATCTGCCATTTGCAAGTCTCACACTCGCAGCACACAAAATCCGGAGATAAAGACTTGATCTGCTCGAACAACGGCCGGCCTATCTCTTGGGAATAAGCGTAATTCTCTTTCTTGAATCCGTAAGTCCCGGCCATCCCACAGCAATTGCTGTCAAGGACGGTCAGCGAGACTCCAGGGATCATCCCCACAAGAGCCTTCGTGAATATTCCCCAGCCCAACTTCTCGTTATGACACGGGACATGGTAGGCGATCCTGGCCCGATAATCCTCCTTGAAAACCAGCTTGACAGCACCGGAGTCCACAAGCTCGAACAAGAATTTCTCCACGAGAGTGATGCTGTCCCTAACAGCCGAGTTGTCGACATCCAGGACATCGGGATATTCATCACGCATAGTGAACGCGCACGTTGAAGAGACAGCCACAACCGGCATCCCCTCAGCGACAACCTTAGAGAAAACCTTGACATTATGCTCAGCATGGCGCCTTGCCTGGTTCCACAGACCGTTGGCGATCATAGCCACGCCGCAACATTTCTCATTGATCAAAGACACCCCGAAGCCCAAGGCGTTCATTACCTTGACAAAGGCCTGACCGACCTCAGGATGCTGATACTCAGTCGAACAGCCATGGAAGAAAGCGACCTTCTTGGGGAAGCTTTCCTGGAGGGAAGCGGCCTCGCGTTTGAACCAACGGACAAAGCCTTTACGCTGATAAGCAGGGAAAGTCCTGTTCTTGTCGATGTCCATCATGACATCGAGCACGGATTTAACCGGCTTGGACGCTACAACCGCATTGACAAGCGGGGCGACAGGACGGGCCACCTTACCCATAAAATCGGTGTTGGCCAGGATCCGGTCCCTAAGATCGGGAATATCCCTTCCGAAACGTCTGCGGGCAGACTGGATCAAGTCAGCTATCTTGACCCCGGAAGGACAAGCCACCTCGCATCTCTTGCAGTTCATGCAATACTTTAAGTTCTCATCGAAAAAGAACTTATCCTTAATGCGAAGCCTCTCACCATCCGGCCCGGCTTGTTTAGGTCCGGGATAGCTTGGATTCACCGCCACGACAGGGCAATAGGCGGTGCAGATCGTGCATTTGATGCACTGCTCAAAATTATTAAAACTGACGTTTTTCTCCTGCATGATCACTCTCCTGTCAATATACTGTCGGCCACGCTCATGGCTGTCATGATAGCGACTCCAGCGCCACTCCCCTCGTACAAGGAATTGCAGCCTCCCACCTCAGCTCCGGCGACGTAAAGGTTACAGACACTCTCCCCATGCCTGAAAGGCTTGAAGGAAGAATCACTCAAGACCCCGAAACCAGCGTACTCCTGCCTAGAGAAAAAGTCCGGGGCGCACCATTGGGAGCGGTCTGAAGGGAAAACAGTGTCAAGGCCGAAAACAGGCTCATAGACCTCATGAGGACTAGCCTCAAGCCCTTTGCCGAAAAGATTACCGCTAGCCAAGACATAATTGTCAGCGGATAGTTTTACCGAGGACAAGTTGACCGTCCTTACTGACTCAACACGATCTCCTGAAAATGAAGGATTGACAACCGAGTCACCCGAGAGGAAAGTGCCTCCAGCGGACTCAAAAGCCTTTTTCAGGCACATTTGGGCACGGATTCCCGGAACGGACGGAGGCATTGTGCCCACAAACATGACCTCAGCAGGGATCATCTCCCTGAGCCACTTGATAATGACCTGACCACCAAGTCCGAAAACGGCAGGCAGCACGACAAGGTCCTCACCATGGGTCAGTTCACGCACCTTGCTTCCAAACTCTTTCCAGTTCTTTTCCTTATTCATCAGCCTTGCGATGCCGACAGACCTCATCTCCGTGGGATTCTTCCTTAGGAGCTCTACATCATCAATACGGACACTCTCGACCCTGCAGGCAAGTCCTTTCCTCTCCAATCCCTCGGCGATGAATCCGGCATTCATGTCAAGAAAACCCGTGAAATTGACAATCAGGGCATTATGCCAAGGAAGCTCGTCTTTAGCCGGAAGCAGGGTGACATCATCCATAGCGAGCCAGGCGGGCTTGAAGGTGCCCATAGGAGTGAGCCTGTAGCCGTTAGAGGGTCCCTCGCCGGCAGGCAAGGAATGAAGGCTGACTCCGTGACTGGCGAAAAACCCGGTAGTGGCAGAAACATATTCCGACAGCTTGTCAATCCCGATCTTGGAATATGGGTGATCCGCAGGGAGGAAAGACATCGATTTCAAAGGCTCAAGCACCTCGGTCCCGTCAGGCAGCCTTCCTAACAATCCGAAAGCTCCTGATGAGAAATGAAGAGCGTTTTGTCCAGCGGAGACAATGAGGCATTTCTGCCCAGCCTCCTGAAGCTTTATCCCGCAGACAAGGGAGGACAAGCCTCCACCGATAAGTATTGTGTCAAAAACCATTATTCGCCGTTCAATCCAAGTACTTCCGAATAGACCCACTGGGTGTAGACGCTCTCACGCAAGGTCTCTCCCCATGCGACGGGATACATTCCTTTCCACCTCTCATTCATGAATAGTTTAAGGTCCTCCCGGGCCTTGGACGCGCATCCCCTAGCCCTTGCCAGGCGTCCCGCCGCACGGCAAGCGCAGAGTTCTCCCTGGCAGGGTCCCATCCCCACTCGAGTCCTGCGACGGAGGTCAACCATATCCACAACGCCCAAGTTCTCGATCGCCGCATCCACTTCAGCGACTGTGACTTCCTCACACTCGCACACTACTCCTCCCCTATCTTCCTCAAAGTCCAGGTTGACGGCTCTCGAGCCGATCCTGCCGACGGATGCCTTCTGAGCAGTGGTGGGGAAATCCCATATTTTCTTCGCTATCTTCTCAATACCGCCGCCTTCAGATCCCGGCAAGGGCAGCTTGGCGGTCTGACAGACGGCCCCGACGCCCAACTTACGGCAGACAGCGTCAGTTGCTATCTCTGCCATAAGCCTGTAAGTCATCAGTTTACCCCCAGTGATGGTGATGAAACCCTTGATCCCGTCACGTGACTCATGATCAAGGCAGACAATTCCCCTGCTGATGTTCCTTCCGGAAGGGTCGTTGTCAGCGGAGACAAGCGGACGCACTCCGGCATATCCCCTAAGAATCCTCGTGCTGGAGAGGCTGGGCGCCAGTTTCGATCCTTCCTCAAGAAGAAGTGAGACTTCTTCCGGGGTCACTTTGACAGTGTCACATTCTTCATAAGGAATCCTGGTCGATGTCGTGCCGATTATGCAGACAGTGTCGCCAGGCACAAGGATATCAGCGTTCGCCGGCTTACGGCAACGGTTGATAACCATCCTGTTGACCCTGTGGGCAAATATCAGCAGGGCGCCTTTTGCCGGGAACATTCCCACGCTGGCACCAGCCAGTTCCGCAATGTGATGGCCCCAGATTCCTCCGGCATTGACAGTAACCTTGGCCCTGTACTCGGAGACAGAACCCGACTGTTTGTCTAGGACCTTGATGCCCACCACCGTGTCTCCCTCTTTCACAATCGAGGTCACCTCGGCCCTTGTCAGGACCTTGGCCCCATGCAATTTGGCATCAACGATATTCGCCGAGCACAACCGGAAAGGATCAACGCATCCGTCCGGGACCTTTACGGCGCCAATGATGGAAGGGTTCACTGAAGGCTCAAGACGCAGAGCCTCCTTAGGATCAATAACTTCCGCCTTGATTCCCGCCTCCAGGCAGGATTTCACGAACGTTTCCTGATAGGAAAGGTCATCCTCAGGAAGCGTAATGAAAAGTCCTGAAGTGTCGTCCACGCAGTGGCGAGCGACCTTCTTCAGGATCATGTTCTCTTTAATACATTCCGAGGCCGACTCCTTGTCAGTGACGGCGTAACGGGCACCGCTATGGAGAAGACCATGATTTCTTCCGGTCGCACCGGTAGCGATGTCATCACGCTCGACCAGCAGTACATTCAAACCTCTCAAGGCGCAGTCTCTAGCCGTACCAGCGCCTGTGATACCTCCTCCAATGATGATGACATCAAAC
>ONUG01000182.1 GCA_900320965.1 uncultured Bacteroidales bacterium
AGCGTCTCGATGTCGTGGTAGCCGTCCGGCCTCTTGCGGAGAATCTCAAGCCCCAAATTCAGCTTGACATTTGTCTGGAGAACCATCTTTACAGCGAACGGATAGCGTTTTCTATTTTTGCGGTAAGATCCTCATCCTCAATGCCGGCAAGTACCGGAGCGACGAACGAGATCATTTGCAGCACTTTAGCCTCATCCTCCGGGATGCCTCTTGAGCGCATGTAAAACTGTTCATCCTCGTTGAGTTTCCCGACAGTGGCTCCGTGTGAGCACTTCACATCGTCAGCGTAGATCTCTAGTTGGGGCTTTGTGTCGACTGTGGCATCATCGGAGAGCACAATGTTGTGGTTCTCCTGATAGGCTTCGGTTTTCTGTGCGTCTTGGGCGACGATGATCTTACCGTTGAAAGCGCATTTTGCTTTATCGGTGGCAAGGCCATTGAACAGCTGGCGGGAGATGCTGCCTCCAACGCGGTGGTTCATCGTGATGTCGAAAGTCACATTGTCAGTGCCAGAACTAAGGTATATTCCTTTAAGCTCCACTTCCGCACCTGGCCCAGTAATATCCACTGTGACAGGGATTTCCGCGGAGGTTCCGGGCAGAACGATAAAAGTGATGTCAAGGTGTTCCCCCTCCCCAACCGTAAAGACTTCCTGGTGGCAAGATCTGTCCATGCCTCCCTGCGCTTCGCTCACCAACCGGATTTTTTTCTCAGGCTGATGTGTCGCCGGAGCGGCTGCCGAGCTTAGGCCGTACTCAGCCGCAGCGAGCGAAGCGAAGCGAGAATGGACGCGGCCGGGCTCGGACAGCCGTCCGGCGTTATTCTTAGAACTGTTCGAATCCATCGCTTTCGATTTTATCGATTAGTTCCCTGCCGCCTTCAGCCACGATCTTTCCGTCCTTAAGGATATGGACCTTGTCAGGCTTGACATATTCCAGAAGCTTCTGATAATGAGTGATGACGATAGCTGATTTTTCGGGTGTGTGGAGGGCGTTGACTCCGTCCGCCACGATCTTCAGAGCGTCCACATCCAGTCCGCTGTCAGTCTCGTCAAGGATAGCCAGCACCGGATCCAGCATTGCCATCTGGAAGATCTCGTTACGTTTTTTCTCACCTCCTGAGAAACCAACGTTGACTTCTCTTTTGGCGAACTCCGGCTTCATTTGGACAAGGGCCATCTTCTCTTTCATCAGCTTAAGGAAGTCTCCACCCTTTATCGGCCCAAGACCTTCGGACTTGCGCTTTGAGTTGATGGCGGTCTTCATGAAGTTGGTAATCGAGACTCCTGGGATTTCTATAGGGTACTGGAACGACATGAACAATCCAGCCCAAGCCCTTTCTTCTGGCTTCATTTCCAGTAAGTTCCGCCCCATGAATTCTATTGTCCCTGCGGTAACCTCATAGTCCGGTTTTCCGGTCAGCACCGCTGAAAGGGTGCTTTTTCCGGCTCCGTTAGGGCCCATCACCGCATGGATCTCGCCCGGACCTATTTCCAGGTCTATTCCTTTCAAGATCTCTTTATCCCCGATCCCGGCTCGCAGGCCCGTTATTTTCAACAATGACATATCCCTGTTATCTATTTATTTAATAATCAAACATTTATTCAACCTATCTCCCTTCTTTGTAGAGTTTGAACCAGGTCCAAAGCGACCAGAGGCCGTTGGCAAGGTACAGAGCGCTGACAATCGGCATAAAGACGAGACCGGCGCTAAGGTACAAGGTGATATTGGCGATATTAACGACCAACCACACAATCCAGCAGTCCCATTTTTTCTGAGCGGAAAGGAACTGGGCCAGAAGGGTCAGCATCAGCACAAAGGAGTCTAGCCAGGGAGTTGGATCTGGGCTGAAAGTCTCTGTCCACCAAGAAGTTCCAAGTTTGCTTAAGACATATCCCCACACGGCTCCAGCCACGACCACAACGGTCAAGGCAACGCACCATCCTCTCATGTCCAGACGACTGACTTTAAGTGCCGAAGCGTCTGAAGCGCTCTTCTCATCGTCCTTAGGGTGAGTCCATCTCCAGTGGCCGAAGGCGTTGATTCCGAACGAGATCGGCTGGAGAAGCATAGCCGAGTACAGGTGCCTTTGCCAAAATAGCATGAACAGCAGGATGTTATACAAGTAACCTACCCAGAAGTTGTACTTGTTGTTCCTACCTGCCAGCACGACGCAGGTCAGTCCGGCGATCACGCTGACAAGTTCCAGCCAGCTGACCCCCGCCCCGCCCATCGTGAAGGCTATGTTATTGATGTCGAATATATTCATTGTTTATCCTATTGACCCTTCAAGGGAGACTTGGAGGAGTTTGGTGGCTTCGACAGCGAATTCCATCGGGAGGCGTGAGAGGACCTCGTGGGCATAGCCATTGACTATGAGTCCCACCGCATCCTCTGGTGAGAGACCGCGTTGGTTGCAGTAGAATAGCTGCTCGTCGCTGATCTTTGAGGTTGTGGCCTCGTGCTCGACGATAGCTGACGGGTTATGGCTCTGGATCACTGGGAAGGTGTGCGCTCCGCATTTCGAGCCGATCAGAAGGCTGTCGCATTGGGAATAATTCCTTGCTCCGACAGCTCCGGGATTCATCCTCACAAGCCCTCGGTAGCTGTTTTGGCTGTGTCCGGCGGAGATTCCCTTACTGACAATCCGGCTCTTTGTCCCTCGGCCGATGTGGATCATTTTTGTTCCGGTGTCAGCCTGCTGGAAGTTGTTGGTCACGGCCACTGAATAGAACTCGGAGGTGGAATAGTCTCCCTTCAGTATTGTTGATGGATATTTCCAGGTGACGGCAGATCCGGTCTCGACCTGGGTCCAGCTTAAATGAGCCCCGCTGCCCTTGCATATTCCTCTCTTAGTCACGAGGTTAAGAATTCCGCCCCGTCCCTGGGCATCTCCCGGGTACCAGTTCTGGACTGTGGAGTACTTGACGTCGGCGTCTTTCTCGACCACGATCTCGACCACGGCGGCGTGGAGCTGGTTCTCGTCTCTCATCGGAGCCGTGCAGCCTTCCATGTAGCTGAGCGATGATCCTTCGTCGGCCACGATCAAGGTCCTTTCGAACTGTCCTGTCCCGGCAGCGTTGATCCTGAAATAACTCGAGAGGTCCATCGGGCATTTCACCCCCTTTGGAATATAGCAGAAGCTGCCGTCGCTGAAAACAGCTGAGTTAAGGGCAGCGAAGAAGTTATCTCCGGCCGGGACTACGCTCGCCAGATATTTTCGCACCAAGTCTGGGTGCTCCTTCACCGCCTCAGAGAAACTGCAGAAAATGATACCTTTCTCCGCCAGGGAGGCCCTGAAGGTAGTCGCCACCGACACGGAGTCGAACACCGCGTCCACGGCCACTACTCCGGCCAACGCTTCTCGCTCCCGCACGGGGATCCCGAGCTTTTCGAAAGTCTCCTCCAGTTTCGGGTCTATTTCTTTCGGCCTCTCAGAGTCCTTTTTGGGTGCGGCGTAATAGATAATATCCTGAAAATCAATTGGTGGCATGTCGATATGCCCCCAATTCGGCATCTCCATCGCCTGCCACTTCCTGAATGCTTCCAGCCTGAATTCCAGAAGCCAATCCGGCTCTTCCTTCAGGGAGGAAATCTTTCGGATGATGCTCTCGTCAAGTCCTTTCGGGATGAATTCCTGACGGATGTCCGTCACAAAACCTTCCTTGTATTCCTGAGAGGTTACTCCTTCGATTATCTTGTCTTCTTCTCTACGATCCATCGTAAATACACTATTATGCAAAGATAACTAAAATAAGTATCTTTGCGTTGTTACCAAAGATGTAATGAATATGAACTCGTTCGGCAGCAAATTCAGGGTAGAGATCTTCGGGGAGTCTCATGGCGAAGCGATAGGAGTCGTCGTGGATGGGGCCAAAGCTGGGATTCCTTTGTCAAAAGAAGATTTCATGGAGGATATCCTCCGGCGTAAAAGCGGCTCAAAGGGTACTACTCCCAGGATCGAGCCTGATGAGCCAGAGATTCTAAGCGGAGTCTTTGAGGGTCACACAACCGGAGCCCCGATTGCCATCATATTCCGGAATACGAA
>ONUG01000096.1 GCA_900320965.1 uncultured Bacteroidales bacterium
TCCCCGCTCCGGCCTCGCCCCATATCTCAAAGACACATATCCATCAATAGTAGAAGTTTTCCGGGAGATGAAACATTTTGGAGATGATACTCGTATATATAAGGTATCACTCTAATTGATATTTATGAAACTTTCGCAATTCCAGTTCCTCCTCCCCAAGGAGCGTGTGGCCCAGGAGCCCACAAGATGGCGTGACGAATGCAAACTCATGGTGGTCCACAAGGACTCCGGAGAGATCGAGCACCGGCTATTCAAAGACATCATCGATTATTTCGGCAAAGGAGACACTTTCGTGCTGAATGACACGAAGGTTTTCCCGGCAAGGCTGTATGGCAAGAAAGAGAAGACCGGAGCCGACATCATGGTGTTCCTACTTCGGGAGCTGAACCGGGAGCAGCATCTTTGGGATGTGATCGTGGACCCGGCCAGGAAGATAAGGATCGGAAACAAACTTTATTTCGGCGATGACCAGAGTCTGGTCGCCGAGGTGATTGACAACACGACTTCAAGAGGACGTACCCTGCGTTTCCTTTACGACGGTCCTTACGAAGATTTCAAGCAGTCGCTGTTCAGCCTTGGCGAATTGCCTGTGCCGAAATGGGTCAAGAGCAAGGTGACCGCGGAGGACAGGGAGAACTACCAGACGATCTTCGCCGAGCATGAAGGTGCGGTGGCTGTTCCCGCGGCAGGTACGCATTTCAGCCGCGAGCTTTTCAACCGAATGATACTCAAGGACATCGAGAAGGCTTTCATCACCGTACACATGGGAATAGGCCAGTTCCGCAGGGTCGATGTCGAGGATCTGTCCAAACACAGGATGGACTCCGAGAGGCTGATCATCGGTGAGGAAGCTTGCAAGATCATCAACAAGGCCAAGATGGGTGGTCACAAAGTGGTAGCGATCGGAACAACTGTCATGAGGGGGCTTGAGACTTATGTCACCACGACCCACGAGGTCAAGCCTTACGACGGTTGGACCAACAAGTTCATATTCCCGCCTTATGAGTTCTCAATTCCTGATGCCATCGTCTCCAGTTTCCACATGCCCGAATCAACAATGCTGATGGCGGTGGCTGCCTTCGGAGGTTTCGACCACATCATGAATGCCTACAAGGTCGCCCTGGAACAAGACTACCGCTTCGGTCCATATGGGGACGCGATGCTGGTCATTTAAATCAATATTCAAACTATGGAAAATTTCAACGAAGAGAGGGCGTGCCTTTGCGTCCTCAACAAGGTGTTCGGATTCGAACCGAAGATCGGACGGGCCCTGATGGAGGCCCTGGGCGGTGCTACCGCAGTGCTCAAAGCAAGCCAAAATGAGATCTCAGAGCTGCTGGGGCCATATTCAAGGACCCGGTACGCTCCCCTTTTGTCCGCCAGCGCTTTCGATTCGGCGGCCATGGAACTGGAACATCTAGCATCTTCCGGCTGCCGCTTTATCGGGATCGGTGAGCCCGGCTACCCGGAAGCCCTGCTCGAGTGCGAGGATCCTCCGCTAGGACTATATTATAAAGGAACTCTTAGTCCCGAAGAAGTCTTCGGCAAGATGCCCAAAGTGGCGATAATCGGCACCCGCAGCCTCTCCTACTACGGCAGGGACTGGTGCCGGAATATCGTCGAAGCACTTTCAAAAGCAAAGATCAAGCCTTTGATTGTCAGCGGCTTGGCCATAGGGGTCGATGTGACAGCCCACAAAGCCGCGCTAGACTTCGGGCTCCCTACAGTCGGAGTCATGGCCACTGGCATCGACGACATCTACCCAACCCAGAACATAAAGGTGGGAGAACAAATGGCGTCGACCCCGGGATGCGCCCTCATCACGGATTTCCCTCCACGGACCGGGGCCATCAGGATCAATTTCCTCCGCCGCAACCGGATAATCGCTGGGATCTGCAGAGCCACCATACTCGTAGAGTCCAAAATACGAGGCGGAGGGATGATGACCGCACGACTGGCATATTCCTACGACCGGGACGTGTTCGCCCTGCCTGGAAGAATCGACGATCCTCTCTCGCAAGGTTGCAATATGCTGATAAGGGAAAACATAGCCGCGCCGATCGGGGATCTTGCCGACCTTGTGGAACGGCTTGGACTCGGGAAGACGGACATCTCGCCGAAAGCTGACTTCAAGGCCGAAGTGGAGACCTTTTATTCCGACATGGACGAAAACTCCCGACAAGAAATCCTAAGAATCGCCATGCTCGTGAAAAAACGCCGGGGAATCGGGATGGACGATCTCTGCGGCCTGACCGGCTGGTCATTCGGCAGGGTCAGCCGCATTGTCACGACTCTTGAGTGTGACGGTTTCATCTCCGTTGACCTGCTTCAACATTGCTCTCCCAGATCAGCCAAAGAGTGAAGTTCTGAAAAAATGAGTATCTTTGAGGGATATGGAATTCATCGACACTCATTGCCACATTTACGACGAGGCTTTCAAAGGAGAAGAGGATGCCTACATCGCCCGGGCCGAGGAAGCCGGAGTGAGGATCATGCTCCAGCCGGACGTCGACAGCCGTGAGCGGGATGCCATGTTCTCCCTCTCGGACAGGCATCCGGGAGTGTTGCGCCCAATGCTCGGGCTCTATCCCGGATCAGTGGACAAGGACTGGAGGGTGGAGATCGACCGGATGCTGGAATATTCCGACAGAAAGGTGGTCGCCATCGGCGAGATCGGACTTGATTACTACTACGGCAAAGAGTTCGCAAGCGAGCAGAGAGAGGCCCTGCACTGGCAGCTAGACTATGCCCGGGAGCGGGATCTGCCTGTGAACATCCACCTTCGGGACGCGATGGGGGACTTCCTTGAGATTCTCAAGGACCACAAGGGACTCAGGGGCAATATGCACGCTTACAGCGGAAGCTACGAGAGTTTCCTTGAGCTCCAGAAACTAGGAGACTGGTACATCGGAGTCGGAGGAGTCGTCACCTTCAAGAAGGCCTCGCTCGCCGACGTGGTGAGGAAGGTTCCCCTGGAGAGAATCGTCCTGGAGACAGATGCTCCCTACCTTACTCCCGTTCCCTTCCGCGGCAGGCGCAACGAGAGCTCCCACATTCCACTGATAGCAGCCAAAATCGCTGATTTAAAAGGACTTCCTATCGAGGAAATCGCCGCTGTCACCACATCTAACGCAAGAAATCTATTCGGAATATGAAAGGAACATCATCCATCCTGCTGATCTACACCGGAGGCACCATCGGCATGCGTCAGGATCCCGTGGACGGGACACTCAAACCATTCGATTTCGGCCAAATACTCGAGGAAGTACCCGAGCTTGGGAAGTTTGGCGTGAGGATCGATTCCTTCACGTTCGACCCATTGATCGACTCTTCTGATGTCGAGCCTTCACTCTGGCAGTCGCTCGCCAAACTGATCCAAGAGCGATACGAGTATTACGACGGATTCGTCATCCTGCACGGTACCGACACCATGGCGTATTCAGCCTCGGCCCTGAGCTTCATGCTGGACAACCTCACCAAGCCGGTAATATTCACAGGCAGCCAGCTGCCGATCGGAGTTCCGAGGACGGACGGCAAGGAGAACCTGGTCTCTTCGGTCGAGATCGCCGCTGCCAAGGACGAGGCCGGACATGCCCTTGTCCCTGAAGTCTGCATTTTTTTCGACTCGAAACTTCTGCGCGGCAACAGGTGCACAAAGGTCAGTTCCGAAGATTTCAGGGCTTTCCGCTCGCTAGGGTATCCAGCTCTCGCCGATGCGGGGATCAGCATCAAATACAACAGGCCGGCAATTCTGGAACCTAAATCGTGGACAGAACCTTTGAGAATCTCAACCAACTTGGACACAAGGGTTTCCATTCTGAAAATCCACCCGGGCATCACCCCTCAGGTAATGAGATACTTCCTTTGCGGCGAAGGCACCAGAGCTGTTATCCTGGAAACTTACGGATCCGGAAACGCCCCGTCAAAAGGATGGTTCCTGGACATAGTCAAAGAGGCTGCGGGTATGGGGAAAGTACTGATGAATGTAACCCAATGCCTGTCCGGGACAGTGAACATGGACCTCTATGCCACAGGGAAGGCTCTGGAAAAGGCCGGGGTCGTTTCCGGGTTGGACATCACGACCGAAAGCGCGCTTGGGAAACTCTTCCACCTCATGGGTGTCAGTCCAGACAACAACTGGGTCAAGAATAGGCTCGGGGAAAATCTAAGGGGAGAAATTTCGAAGTAAATATTGCCTTTTGAAAATTATTTAGTAAATTGCAACGGTTTTTTGTAAGGTTTTGGGTTCAAGAAATCAAGAAGAAAAATATAACTATTTAATACTTTATTAATTAAAACACACGAAAACGGTTATGAAAAAGTTTTTCATGTTCTTGGCTGTAGCAGGTGCTCTCACCTTCACTGCCAGCGTCGCGTCCGCTCAGGATCAGCCCGCCCCCACCGAGCAGGCCACCCAGCTCTCCGCTGAGGACCTTCTCAAGGGCACAGGCGAGGATGTTCCTTTCCACCAGCAGATCAAGTCCTACTTCATCCAGGGAGGTCCGGGCTTCATGTCCGCCATCATCCTCTGCTTGATCCTCGGTCTTGCCCTCGCTATCGAGAGGATCCTCTATCTGTCGTTCGCGAAAACCAACACCAAGAAACTCATCACCAAGGTTGAGGAAGCTCTCGCCGAAGGTGGTGTCGAGAAGGCAAAGGATGTTTGCCGTGACACCAAGGGCCCTGTCGCCAGCATCTTCTACGATGGACTCCTTCACTACGATGAGGGTCTCGACGTGGTCGAGAAGAGGATTGCCTCTGCCGGTGGCGTCCAGATGAGCCTTATGGAGAACAACCTCTCATGGATCTCCCTCTTCATCGCTATCGCTCCTTCACTCGGATTCTTGGGAACAGTTATCGGTATGGTCAAGGCTTTCGACGCTATCGAGGCCGCCGGAGACATCTCCCCGAACATCGTCGCTGGAGGTATGAAGGTCGCCCTTATCACCACCGTCGGTGGTCTTATCGTCGCTATGATTCTCCAGGTTTTCTACAACTATATCCTTTCCAGGATTGACGCTCTCTCCATCGACATGGAGGAGGCTTCGATCAACCTCGTCGACGCTCTCGCGAAGTACGAGCAGAAGAAATAATATATTCAGTTGTAACAACCTTTAGAATCACTAACAATGAAGAATATTTCCAAGATAATCGGCTGGGTGCTGGGTATCGTGGGCATCGTTCTCGGGATCCTTTGTCTCGCCAATGGAGGCGCGACTAACGAGGGGCCTGTGAACATTCTCCTCAGGTATAGCTACTTCCTGCTCATCGCGGCGGTTGTTATCCTGCTCCTGCTCGCAATCATCCAGACAGCCAAGAACAATCCGAAAGGGCTTATCAAGGCCCTGTGCGTGATTGTCGGAGTCGCGGCGCTCGTGGCCATCGCCTATGCGCTCGCTTCCAGCGATCCTATCGTCAGCCTCAAGGCACAGCCTAGCGAAAGCACGCTTAAGCTGACTGACACTGTCATGAAACTGACCTACATCCTCGGTGGTGCCGCTATCGTCTCCATCATCTTCGGTGTGATCAGAAACGCTATCAACAAATAATATCCGGCTATGGCTAAAAAGAAAACTCCGGGTCTGAACACCCAATCAACAGCCGACATCGCTTTCCTTCTGTTGTGCTACTTCCTGATGGTCTCCACCATGGACCAGCAGTCCGGCCTTGTGCGCCGTCTGCCCCCCATGCCCGACCAGAACCAGAAGACTGAGGACACGAAGGTCAACAGGCGTAATATCATCATCGTGAAGATCAATTCTTCCGACAGGCTGTTCGCCGGTGACCAGCTCATGGATGTTAGCCAGCTCAAGGACAAAATCAAGGAATTCATGACGAACCCCAACGACGATCCCAACCTGCCCGAGAGGGAGGTCAAGACCATCGAGGGATTCGGCGAGTATCCGGTCACCAAAGGAGTCATCTCCCTCCAGAATGACCGTGGAACCAGCTATCAGGCCTACATCGCCGTTCAGAACGAACTGGTGAAGGCTATCAATGAGATTCGTGACGACTTCTGCCGCCAGAACTTCGGAAGGGTTTACAACCTTGTCTCCGAGGACCAGCAGAAGATAGCGAGAGAGGCTATTCCACAGAACATTTCCGAGGCTGAGCCTAAGGACGTGGCCAAAAAGTAATTCAGGAGGACCAACACATGCCTATTTTCAAAAGAAGCGGTAAAAAAGACATGCCCGAGCTTGGGACAAGCTCCGACATCGTGTTCATGTTCCTGTTCTTCTTCATGGTGACAACGCAGATGCGTTCGAGTGAAGTCAAGGTCAAGGTACATCTTCCTGAGGCTACCGAGGTCGCGAAACTTGAGAGAAAAGACCTGGCATCCTACATCTACATCGGCTCCCCTACCGCCCAGTATCAGGGACAGTACGGAACCGAGGCCAGGATCCAGCTCAACGACTCTTTCAAGACCACCAACGACATCCGAGATTTCATCGCCGCCGAGCGCGACGCCATGAGCGAGACGGACAGACAGTTGATGCAGGTCGATATCAAAGCTGACGAAGACGTCAGGATGGGTATTGTGACGGACGTGAAGCAGGAGCTTAGGCGCTGCTCCGCCCTTAAGATCATGTACGCTGCCCGTAAAAAAGGACAGTAATCCATCAGGACTTTATAATTTCAAAAAGAGGCTGAACTCCTTGGGATTCAGCCTCTTTTTTATTATATTTGAATTAGCGATCAAATGGGACATGTCAAATATGCGGTGCTTTAGACTTTTGATGCGGAAACCATTATTGTGCTTCGGACTCGTCTTCCTCATAGCCTGCGGAAGGGACATTACTCGCCAGCGCCTCTCCGACATCGAGTCGTACATCGACTCCCGGCCGGACAGCGCCCTGGCCGCCATACGTCAGATCGACACGGCCGCCCTACGGGGCAGGGCCGTCAAGGCGAAGTACTCACTCCTCCACGCCATAGCACTCGACAAGAACTACATAGACACCGCCGACACACGCATCGTCCAACCGGCCGTCGAATGGTACGACCGTCACGGATCCCCAGAAGAGAGACTGAAAGCGTACATGTACCTCGGCACAGAGCAATACAATGCCGGACGCTACAACCAGGCGATCGTCTCATTTAGTCAAGCCGACGAATTTGCGGAACAAGTTGATGACCAGAACCTTCTGGGAATCCTCTACTCGAGGATGGCCGACACGTTCACGAGAACAAGGGATTATGCACAAGCGGCAGGATATATTGAAATGTCTTTGGAATGCTTCCGACAATGTGGAAGGAAAGAACAAGAAAACAAAGAGCGTCTCAGGGAAGCTGAAAACTTATTGCAAAGAAGAAAGAGAAGCAAGGCTGATAGCTGCTATAATTCATTATTAAATGATCTTTCAGTAGATGATAGTATTAAAGGTATGGCGTGCATGGATTACGCCTTGTTTTTACTTAGCATTCCGGATTCAGATGAAGACAGGGCTATGAAACTATTCGCGGCCGCATTGGATTATGGTTGTCGATTTGTTGACTCTTCTCAGCTTTACGCTTACGCATATTTGCTCAGTAGACAAGGAAAGACAAAAGAGGCAGAGGCTATTTGGGGTGGATCTTTAATCAAAGATACTGAAGACCGATATAACTATAATTTTTGGAAGCATTATGAAAGTCTGAAACAGGGAAAACATGAGGATGCTTACAGATATTTGTGGCTCGCAATGACAGCCCATGATACTATAGTTGAAAACAACTATGAGCAATCTTCGGCCAATTCACACTCATTTAACCTTGAAGCAAAGAATGCTCAAAAAGAGAGAAGAATCCAAGAGCAGAGAAAGAAAGTAACTGTAACTTCTTTGCTTTGTATCATGCTCTTTCTTATATCATCCGTCATTTATCTGCTTTACAAGAATCTAAACAAAAAGAAACAAGAAGAGATGGAGAAGTTGGCTATCGCTATTGATAACATGAAGGAGCAACTTATAAGCGAAAAGAAGGCCAACACTAAAAAAGCGCGTTTTTCATTTTTGGCGGATGTTTACGAAGAGGCTTATCGCAATAATCCGAACAAAGAAGAAGCAAACGAAAATCTTACAAACATCCTAAGAAAGAGAATAGGAAATCTCAAATCAGATCCTGAAGTTCAGAGGAACTTTGAATTCATGATAGACAGAGAGATGAACGGCATCATGTCAAGATTCAGAAAAGATTGCCCTGGACTATCAGAATCTGAATATAAAATGGCCAGCTATTATTTTGCCGGATTTGACAACACTACAGTGATGATAATTTTGGGGATAACAACCCTTGAGAACACAAGATCAAAAAAAAGGTATTTGAGAAAAAAACTGTCAGAAAAATTCGGAGAGGCCGGAGGGTATTATTCTTCATTAATAGGTATGTGATAATAACAATTTAATTATCAATGACTTAGGCCGTGAAAATGACTTATAAAATAATCGGCTGATAATCAAATACTTACCGCATCTTTTAATGGGCTTTTCACGCCAAAAGTGTGAGATTTCAGGAAAATCACCCTCTCAGATGCCTGAAACAAGGTTTTTGGGGGTTAGTTTTATCACGCATTTTTCTTGATATTTGATAAATCTAAAAGCACAAAACCCGAAATTTGCCATACTTAATCAATTATAGTATGCGCATTTTGTTATTATTGTTCTCATTACT
>ONUG01000071.1 GCA_900320965.1 uncultured Bacteroidales bacterium
GGAGAAAGATAGTGACAATATTTGTAAAAAAAAAGCTTCCGGCCAGAAACCGGAAGCTTTTTTGTGATTTCAAAAGAAGACTACTGGAGAGTGCCGTTCTCAGCGGCCTCGATCATCTTCTGGTTGGCGGAGATGTAGATCTCGACACGGCGGTTCTGAGCCCTTCCTTCCTTGGTGCTGTTGTCAGCGACAGGCATTGAGTAGGATTTGCCCTCGGTGGTCATACGGGACACATCGATACCACAGTTCTTAAGGTAGTTGGCGACGCTCTGGGCCCTCTCCTTTGAGAGTCTCTCGTTGACAGCGTCGGAACCTGTGTTGTCCGTGTGACCGTAGATTGTTATGTCGGTGTCGACCATGTCAGACATCTTGCTCGCGAAGTTGCTCAGCTCATTCTTTGAAGCCTGCTTCAGGTCAGCCTTGTTGGTGTCGAAGAGAATACCGCTGTTGAAGGTGACCTTGATGGCCTCGAGTCCATTGGCGTCCTCGACGGTCTCGACCTGGGCGTTCTCAAGGGCGGCGAGTTCCTCTGCCTTCTTGTCCATCTTCTTTCCGATGACGGCTCCGGCTCCGGCTCCGACCGCGGTTCCGATAGCGGCACCGATGGCGGCACCCTTGCCGTCCTTACCGATGATGGCTCCGAGTCCGGCTCCGATGGCGGCTCCGGCTCCAGATCCGATCAAAGTTCCCTTGCCGGTCTTGGACATGTTTGAGCAGCCTGAAAGAACAATGGCCGCACACATGAATGACAAAACAAATTTTTTCATGATGTGATGATAATTAGATAGTTAATAATACGTTCTTGTCAAAAAGGCCAGACCCGAAGGCCTGGCCTCGCTTATCGCGAATATATGAATAATTTTTATTATTTCGCAATAACACGTGCCATCTCAAGCACTTTGTTGGAGTAACCCCACTCGTTGTCGTACCAGGCGCAGACCTTGACGAAGGTAGGATCGAGCTGGATGCCAGCCTTAACGTCGAAGATGGAGGTACGGGAGTCGTTGCGGAAGTCGGTGGAGACAACAGACTCGTCGGTGTAACCGAGGATGCCCTTGAGCTCACCCTCAGAAGCGGCCTTCATGGCAGCGCAGATCTCGTCGTAGGTGGCGGGAGTGTTGAGCTCGCAAGTCAGGTCAACGAAGGAAACGTCGGAAGTAGGGACGCGGAGAGACATTCCGGTGAGCTTGCCATTGAGCTCGGGGAGGACCTTACCCACGGCCTTGGCGGCACCTGTGGAGGAAGGAATGATGTTCTCGAGGATTCCGCGGCCGCCTCTCCAATCCTTCTTGGAAGGACCGTCAACGGTCTTCTGGGTAGCTGTGGCGGCGTGGACGGTGGTCATGAGACCCCTCTTGATGCCGAATTTGTCATTGAGGACCTTGGAGATAGGGGCAAGGCAGTTGGTGGTGCAGGAAGCGTTGGAGATGATGTCCTGACCAGCGTAGGTGGTGTGGTTCACACCATAGACGAACATAGGAGTGGCATCCTTGGAAGGAGCGGACATGATAACTTTCTTTGCTCCAGCCTGGATGTGTTTGCGAGCGGTCTCGTCGGTGAGGAAGAAACCGGTGGATTCGACGACGACCTCAGCGCCGACCTCATTCCACTTCAGGTTGGCGGGATCCATCTCGGCGGTGACACGGATGCTCTTTCCGTTGACGATGAGATTGCCACCCTCGACCTTGATGTCGCCCTGGAACTGGCCATGGACTGAATCATACTTGAGCATGTAAGCGAGATACTCAGGATCGAGAAGGTCATTGATACCCACGACCTCAATGTCATTGGCGAAATTCTCGACAGCAGCGCGGAAAACCATACGGCCGATGCGGCCGAATCCGTTAATACCTAATTTGATCATTTTAAATAATAATTATAAGTTGTTTAAACAATTCTGTCTTACCATGCGGTGGTTTTCACTGCAAAAGTTGCGCGAATTTACAGAAAAAAACGCGGATTTCAGTATATTTGTGAACTAAAAACGATTGATATGCCTTCAGATCTCAACATATTGATAACTAACGACGACGGATACGCTTCCAAGGGCATCAGGGAACTTGTCGAAATGATGCGCCCTTATGGAAAGATAACCGTGATCGCCCCTCGGTCTCACCAGTCCGGGATGTCAGTCGCCGTGTCACTGGGAAACCGCCCTTGCGGTTATAAGAACCTGGGAATCAATGATGGAGTGTCATGGTCTTGGCTTGATGCCACACCTGCCAGCTGTGTCAAGTTCGCTCTGGACAAGGTGTTTCCTGACAGGAGGTGCGATGTGGTCATTTGCGGAATAAACCATGGCTCCAACGCTTCTGTGGCGACGAATTATTCCGGGACCATGGGCGCTGCCGAAGAGGCCGCGATCAACGGTATTCCGGCGATCGGAGTCTCGCTTTGCGAATATGGAGAGGATGCGGATTTCTCCGAGGTGACTAAGCATTTTCCCGCTCTGTTTGAGCGCCTTATGGATAATTGGCCGTCGAAGAGGGGAGTCTCCTATAATGTGAATTTTCCTCCTACTGCCATTCCTCTCAAAGGAATAAAGGTCTGTCATCAGGGTTATGGTTATTGGGTCGAGGAGTTTGAGACCTGGACAGGCGCTGTGCCTCCGGAAGTCAATGAGAGGGTGGACGCGCTCTATGTGATGCGTGGAAGGTTCCTTGATGGCTCTCCGGGAGGAGATGGCGCCGCTGACCATCACGCCCTTGAGGATGGCTACATCTCGATCACTCCACAGTCGATTGACAGGACCGACCACGAGGAAGAGCGTCGTCTTGGTCCGATTATGGATGTTGTTTTCTGATGGCCAGGTGGTACATCATAGCCGGTGAGGCATCGGGTGACCTCCATGGGTCGAACCTGATGAAGGGGCTTTATGCCGCTGATCCTCATGCTATTATCCGTTTCTGGGGCGGCGATATGATGGATGCTGTCTTTCAATCTCGCTCCATTGCCTCGGAGGCTCCCTCCGGCTCCCTGCGCTTCGCGCCCTATCCGGGTAAATGTCCGCCGGTAGGGACCTCCGAGGCAATAAAGGAAGAACTAAAGAGCGGGCTGGTCAAGGATTATCGCGAGGGGGCGGTGATTGGGTTCAGCCAGGTCCTCCTGCATCCTCGGAAATTCGCCAGGCGTCTGGAAGACTGCAAGAAGGACATCCTCGCTTGGAAACCGGATGCGGTGGTCCTGATTGATTATCCAGGATTCAATTTCCGGGTCGCTGAGTTCGCCCATAAAGCAGGCTTCAAAGTCTTTTATTATATCGCCCCGAAAGTCTGGGCCTCCAGGGAAGGCCGGATAAAGAAGTTGAAGGCTTATGTGGATAAGCTGTTCATCGTCTTCCCGTTTGAGATTCCGTATTTCGAGTCCAAAGGAGTGGGTTTCGTCTATAAAGGCAATCCACTTGTAGATGCGGTCGACAATTCTGACGCGGTGCTGCGGAGCAGGGAAGACTTCCTTTCGGAGGCAAGCCTACCTGACAAGCCTTACATAGCCCTTCTGCCAGGCTCCAGGACAGGTGAGATCAGTTCCATGATGCCAGTCTACATGGAATTCGCCGACAAATTGAGGGCAACCCCGGAATATTCTGACTATCAGTTCGTTATTGCTGGAGCTCCATCCAGGTCGATGGAGGATTATTCAAGTCACATCGGGGGTAGGGAATATGTCAAAGTTCTTTTCGGCAAGGCCTATCCCATCATGAGACACGCCCGTGCGGCAGTGGTCAATTCAGGCACGGCTTCTCTTGAGTGCGCCTTGCTAGGAACGCCGCAGGTGGTGGCTTACAGTGGAGCGATGTTCAACTACATCATCGCCAGGATGATAATCAAAGTCAGGTTCATCAGTCTCGGCAACCTGATCCTTGACAGGATGTGCTTCCGTGAGCTGCTGCAGGGATACTTCACCGCGGACAATGTGCTTCACGAGATCCGGAGACTGATTGAGGATCACGACTACAGGGAAACGATGTTGTCCGGCTATGAGCAGATCAGAAAGTCTCTCGGCGGCGGGGGAGCGTCAGAGGCTGTTGCTAAGGCGATGGTTGATGAACTTGGAAACGATTGAATATGAAAAAGATAGTTTCTTTGTTGCTGCTTTTGACAGCGATACCTTTGTCTTTTGCCGTCACCCCCGGCCTGACAAGGGGGCTTCCTGACCTGCCGGAAATCTACGTCGAAGGCGGCAACCATCATGTTCAGGGCATAGCCTATGACCCTGACGCCTCCAGGATGTATTTCTCCTTTACTGACCGTTTCCTGGTCTCTGATCTTAAGGGGAGAGTCCTCGGCTCTCTCGAACACATCCAGGGCCATCTTGGAGCCATGGTCTTCGACAAGAACAGCCGCAAGGTCTTCGCTTCCCTTGAGTGCAAGGATGACGTGATCGGGAAAGGGCTTTCGGATTTCGCCAAGGGGAGATCGATGTTCTACATTGCTATCATCGACGTTGACAAGGTCACATCCGTAGGGATGGATTCTGAAGACAACGACGCGTTCAAGATCGTCTGCGTCAAAGAGGCCACCAAGGACTACCACCTGAAGGGCTTTGGCCCTGATGGTCAGGAATATGAGCACTTTTATGGGTGCTCGGGGATCGACGGAGTCACAATAGCCCCGAAACTCGGCAAAAAGGGAGGGAAGGAATATCTTTACGTGGCTTACGGAATCTATGGCGACACCTCCAGAAGCGACAATGATAGCCAGGTGCTTCTGCGTTATGATCTTCGGGAACTGGAAAAATATTCAGGCAAAGTCCGTTTCGGAGAGTTTTACGCCGAAGGGCCTTCCAAGCCGCTTGACAAGTACTTTGTCTACACCGGCAACACCAACTGGGGTGTCCAGAACATGACCTATGACAAAGAGTCAGGGAAGATGTTCCTGTTCGTCTACAAAGGGTCGAAGGAACAGTTCACCAACTATGATGTTTTCTCTTTTAATGTGGCCAACCGCCCCGCCCGCAAGGGTCTGATCGGAGTTCACTACGACCGGTCCCGGCATAAGGTGATCGGCTCATGGGAGAATCCTGTCACGGGAACTTTCTTTAAATATGGTTCCACTGGAGTCTCTCCTCTTGGGGATGGCCGGTTCTATTTTTCCCAGAACGGGAAGTCTAAAGAGACAGGCAGCCAGTTTTGCCGGGCCAAGGTCTACCGCTGGGACGGCCATGGTTTTGTGCTCGCTGAGGATTAATCCGCGGCCATGACACTGAGGTCGACCGGCCCCGGAACCCCTTTCACCACAGCTTTGTCCGTGAACTGCCACCAGATCCAAATGTCGTGGCTTGGTCTGGCTTTTCCATAATGCGCGACCCAGATCGGATAATTCCCGGAGATCTCCTTTGAGAGATTGTCCTTGATAAAAGAAGAGCTGGCGTACACTACTGGCTTTTTCCCGTAGTGTTTCTCGACTGTGGAGAGCCATTGGAGCGCCCTCTCGTTCAGGAGCTGCTTTGAGCAACCGATGTGGATGGTCTCGATATCCAGGACAGGTGGCAGGTCTCCAAGTCGCATGTCCCCAACTGTCGAGATGAAATTACGGGCTTGGACCTCACCATCTTTTGAACTTCTGAAGAAGTGGTAGGCGCCTCTTTTGATCCCGGACAGTCCGGCTTGCCTCCAATTATCTTTGAAGTCGGGGTCCTTGAAAGAGGCTCCCTCGGTGGCCTTGACCACCACGAAGCTGACAGGTTTTATGTCATTGGCCTCGAATGGGTTCCTGACGGTCCTCCTCTTTTTGTCGGTCATCACGTATAGAGAGTCCCACACGATCGGTCCGGCGTTGTTGTGTGAGATGTCGATCCCGTATCTCCATGTCCCGGGCGGAACCCTTGAGCCTCTCTCAGAAGAGGAACCTCGGGGCCAGAGGCATGCGACCAAGAATATGGCCAGAATAAGGCCGGCTGATACTCCCAACGCGGCCAAGGGACTGACCTTGACAGTTTTTTTCTTGACCTTCTTTTTGCGGGATGGCATATTCTTTCCGAATTCTGTCCAAATTTAGTTAATTTTTGTTAGATTTGCATTTAGCGCCTTTTGCGCTGATTTAATATTCATCAAACATGGAATTGAAAGGATCCAAGACCGAGCAGAACCTGCGCGCCGCTTTTGCCGGCGAGAGCCAGGCCCACACCAAGTATCTTTACTATGCCTCAAGGGCGAAGAAGGACGGATATGTCCAGATTAGCAAGATCTTCGAGGAGACCGCCAAGAATGAGAAGGAACATGCCAAGATCTGGTTCAAGTTCCTCCACGACGGTGCCGTGCCTTCAACTGAGGTCAACCTCGCTGATGCCGCCGACGGCGAGAATTTCGAGTGGACCGACATGTATGCCGGTTTCGCAGCGACCGCCAAAGAGGAGGGATTCGATGAGATCGCTTCCCTTTTCGAGAAGGTCGGCGCGATCGAGAAGGTCCATGAGGAGCGTTACCGCAAGCTTCTTGGCAAGGTCAAGGATGCTGTCGTCTTCACCCGTGACGAGGATGCCATCTGGGAGTGCTCCAATTGCGGCCACATCGTGATCGGCAAGAAGGCTCCTGAGGTTTGCCCTGTCTGCAACCATCCCCAGAGTTATTTCCAGGTTAAAGCTGAGAATTATTAATCTTACTAATACCACAAGTTTATGAAAACGAACGTTTTTGCCTTCGCCGCGATCGCCGCGGTTTTGATTCCATCGGCGCTTTTCGCCCAGCAGCCCAGGCCCCAGCTGCCCGAGGCTGACTATCAGTTCACCGTGATTAAGGAGAATCCTATCACCTCCATTAAGAACCAGGCCAGCTCCAGCACATGCTGGTGCTTCTCCACCATCGCTTACCTTGAGTCCGAGATCATCAGGATCAAAGGCATCAAGGATGCGGCCCAGTACCCTGATCTTTCCGAGATGTTCGTTGTCGCCCAATCTTACAAGGACAGGGCTGACAAGTACATCCGTCTGGACGGTGACCTGCGTTTCGGCCCCGGTTCCGAGGCTGACGATGTCCTCCATGTGATCGAGGAATGTGGTATTGTCCCTCAGTCCGTCATGCCTGGAAAGCAGACTCTTCCCAACCATGGTGAGATTGACGCCGTGACCAAGGCCTACGTCGAGACCATCAACAAGAGGTCTTCACGCGGAGTCTCCACCACCTGGAAGGCCGGATTCGACGCTCTTGTCGACACCTTCTTCGGCACGGCTCCTGAGACTTTCGAGGTCAACGGAAAGACTTACACACCCGCTTCTTACAGGGATGAGCTTGGACTTGTTCCCGGTGACTATGTGACCCTTACTTCCTTCACCCACCATCCGTTCTACAAACCATTCGTTCTTGAGATCGGTGACAACTGGAGGGGCGATCCTTCCTACAATGTTCCTCTCGATGTGCTGATGAGCACCTTGAAGACCGCTGTCGAGAAAGGTTTCACCGCCGCTTGGGGCTCAGACGTGAGCGAGGTCGGTTTCACCAGGAATGGTGTCGGTGTCCTTGTCGACATGAAGGCTGTCGCCACCGCTGGCAGCGACCAGGCCCGTTGGGTCGGTGCTGATCCCGCCCAGGCCCAGAAAGCTCCTGTCGAGATCCCTAAGGAGATCGTCCCCACACAGGAGATGCGCCAGGAGTGGTTCGACAACAAGACCACCACTGATGACCACGGAATGCAGATCTACGGTATCGCCAAGGATCAGAACGGAACTCTCTACTACATGGTCAAGAACTCATGGGGCGAGAGCGGCAAGTACAAGGGCATCTGGTATGTCTCCGAGAACTTTGTCGCCGGTAAGACCATGGACATCATGGTCCACAAGGACGCTCTCTCAAAAGACCTGAAGAAGAAGCTTGGTATCAACTAAATGAATATCAGGAAGCACATTCCGGACTCAATCACCTCCATGAACCTCCTCTGTGGGGTCGTGGGGGTGATTTTGACTTTGAAGGGGAGGCCCGACCTTGGATTTGTCTGCATGATCCTCGGGGCTGTCTTTGATTTTTTCGACGGCTTTGCCGCAAGGCTCCTTAAGGCTTCCTCCGGGATAGGGAAGGAACTTGACTCATTGGCCGACATGGTCAGTTTCGGGGTTCTGCCTTCCGTTATGCTTTTCTACAGCAGCGGAGCAAACTCTTTGATTCTAAAGTATTTCCCTATTATCCTCGCAGCATTTTCGGCTCTTCGTCTCGCGAAATTCAATCTTGATGAGAGACAACATGCCAGTTTCTTGGGGCTGCCGACTCCCGCCTCGGCGATGGTCTGCGGCTCACTCGCTTGTTTCGTGTTCTCAGTCCCTGACAGTTTCCTCGCCTCGTGGTGTGAGGGGCCGTTCTTCCTCCCGGTTCTGTCCGTGGTCCTGAGTCTTTTGCTCGTCAGTGAGATTCCCATGTTCTCCATGAAGTTCGGGGGTGGGAACAAGTCCTCAAGGATGGAAAACGTGAAACGGGTTGTTTTCGCTGTCGTCGCTCTGGCGTCAGTCCTGTTGGTCGCCCTGACTCACCGGCATTGGTCACTCATTGTCCTTGCCGCCTTCACTGGCTATATCCTTATCAATCTGGCCTTTGCTCCATTCTGTCATTCTGAGCGCAATGCCTGTCATTCTGAGCGCAGCGAAGAATCTAAATGAAAGAAGTGAAGACCATCCTCTACGTCCATGGCATGGGAGGCGGCGCCGAAAGCCGTATCCCATCCATTCTTAAGGATATTCTCGGCCCTGAATATTCCATAGTCATAAGGACTTACGACTTTGATCCTGAAGTCGCTTCGGAACAATTGGCAAGCTGGGCGGCCGAAGTTTCTCCCGATCTCGTGATAGGGGAGAGTATGGGCGCTATCCATGCCGTGGCCCTTAGGGGATATCCCCATCTTTTTGTCTCTCCGTCCCTAAACGCCCCCGTCTTCTTCCGGGCGCTAGCTTCGTTGGCTTGGATCCCGGGGGTGACCAGGTTTTTCGATTGGTATTACCATCCGAAACCAGGAGACCGTCAGGCTCTTCATTTCGCGAGAAAGACGTTGTTGAAGTGGCCTGGAATCAGGAAAAAAGCTCTCCTGAACACTCCGCTCAATGGAAGCGAAGACTATTTTTATGCTTTCTTCGGCACCAGGGACAAGTTTCGCCGGAGTGGAGTGGTCTTGATCCGCACTTGGAGGAAGTATTTCGGAGAAGGATCGTGGACTGTCTATGACGGTTCCCATTTCATGGAAGAAGAGTACATCCGCTCACTGCTGGTCCCTAAGATTCTTTCATTGTTGGATTGATTTTATTAACTTCGCGAGGTTATCAATCCGTTTTAGTTTTGAGACTTAGAGTTCTGACAATCATAACCGCCATGCTGGCTCTCCTATTCTCTTGTTCCACAAGGGTTGAGACCGGCTACGAAGCGATCGGTCTTGTCAACCGCATTGTGGTTGACTCGCTTGATCTGCTTCGGGAGAGGGCATCCTTTTCCGGCAAGCCATCAGGGACGATTGTCCTGATTGGGGAACCGATGCGATGTGTCTCCATGAGTGAGAAATTTATGGAAGTGGATGAGTTTGATAACGTTGACGCAAGGGTCCTTCAAGATGGGCTTCCGGATTTCGCCGGGGAGACAATCGTGTCTCTGCTTGATTTTTCCCTTGCACCTTACGACTCTGTTTTTTCTGTCGGAACTGACACACTCTTTTTCCGGGAAGCCGCGATAAGAAACGCTGTCGCCGCTATAGACACTTCCATCGGGTGCAAAATGCTCGTGATCTGCTCGCCACTTCTTTCAGAGAGGGGTGGTGAGGATATCGAGGATTTGTTCGGGAGGATAGATTGTGACGTGCCGGTTGTATATTCCTCCGACACGGCATTTTCATTCACCGCGGCATGCTACAAAGTGATGAGGGATCGGAATGCCTTCACCCACGATATTGCCTTTCCTAAAGCCCGCCTGATGTCCATTCCGGAAGGAGGCGGAGATCTCTATCCTGCCTCCAGGCTTTATGATGATAATCTTGTCCCCGACCAATTCGCTGACACTGTCGGTGTTTTCGCGCCGAAGACTTATATTTCGCATGTACAAAATAAGCATAACACCGGAAGAGATTGAGAAACTGGAGCTTGCGAGCTTTCCAGGCAGGATAAGAGTTATTGACAGCGTAGGATTGGAGTTCCTCGCTGCTATTCGTTACCTCAAGCGTCAGAAGATCCTTGGATTTGACACAGAATCCCGTCCTTCCTTTTCTTCGGACCAGCCACATTATGGAGTCTCGCTTCTGCAGTTGTCGGGGGCCGAGAAGGCTTATTTGTTCAGGATCAAACTGATGGGAGGCATTCCAAAGCAGTTGAGGGCGATCCTTTCAAATGAGAAGATCCTTAAAGTCGGCGCAGCGGTCAATGATGATGTGAGGGGATTGGAAAAGCACCATGATTTTCCTCCCAGAGGATTTGTGGACCTCCAGAAAATCGTTTGGGAATATGGCATAAAGGATAAGGCTGTGAAGAAGATGGCCGCCAACATTCTCGGCATTCGTATTTCCAAGACCCAGCAGCTTTCAAATTGGGAAGCTGAATCCCTTTCAGATGCCCAGCAGGCCTATGCGGCAACAGACGCCTGGGTTTGCAGGGAAATGTATCTTAAGCTGCTTAGCTCAAAGAAAAATCCATTGACTCCCGAGCAGATGATGCCTAATCCTCCCAAAAACCAAGAGCATAATGACAAAGATAATACTCAAGAAAGGAAGGGATGAGTCCTTGCGGCGTTTCCACCCCTGGGTTTTCTCAGGGGCCATTGCCCAGATAGTCGGGGAGCCCTCCGAGGGTGATGTGGTGGGTGTGTTCGCAAGTGACGGATCTTTCCTGGCTTACGGTCACTACCAGATCGGTTCGATCGCCGTCAGGGTCCTGAGCTTTTCCGGTGAGGACGTCTTCGGACAGGATTTCTGGGCCAATATGATTCGTCGGGCCCTTTCGGTAAGAGTGGCTTCCGGGCTTGTCAATTCATCCAGTACCAATTGTTTTCGTCTTGTCCACGGAGAAGGGGATGGCCTGCCTGGACTTATTGTTGACTGGTACGATGGGGTTTGCGTCATGCAGGCTCATTCGGTGGGAATGTTCCGCTCTAAGGGGGCTATCTGCGAGGCTTTAAAGTCTGTCTTCGGCGAGCGTCTGAAAGCGGTTTATGATAAAAGTTCCGGAACCGCTCCTTT
>ONUG01000066.1 GCA_900320965.1 uncultured Bacteroidales bacterium
AGGTTGAGGAAGCAGATGTGGTTGTCGGTGTAGCCGTGGACTACGACAGCCGTGCCTTCCGCTTTGGATGGGTCTGCAGCCGAGGCGAAGACACCGTGTAGCTTGTACCCGTTTTCTCCTATAAGTGAGGTGTCCCTGAAGGTCCCGTTCTGGTGGAGGTTGTCATACCATGCCAATATGCCGGGGTAGCGGGATTCGGTCTTGGCCCTGTCGCCTTCGATGTCGTTTCCATGCTCCTCCGGAAGGAGGGCGTAATTACACATGTACTTGCCCGCGAGGCAGCCATTCAGGGCCGCGACAGAGACAAGGATGGTGAAAAAGTGCAGCGTTTTCCTCATTTTTTTGATCTTAAACCGTTTCAAAATTGGCCACAAAATTAAAGATATTATTCCGAATTTTTTATATTCGCGTTAGAAACTATTCATAAATCACAAATAAAGCTAATCAAATCATGGCAGTAACAGAAGTGACCAAAACCTCCTACGGCCAGAGGGTCGGGAGTTCATTCAGGGGAATTGGCTCCGGTATTCTCCTTTTGATTGTCGGTACAGTTCTTTTATGGTGGAATGAAGGCAGGGCGGTGAAGACGGCCAAGATGCTCAACAGAGCTGAGAAGGTGGCTGTCGAGATGCCTGACATCAACACCGTTAATCCGGAGTTCGACGGGAAGCTGGTCCATGCCTCTGGCATGGTGGCGACAAGCGATGTCCTGATCGACAACCTTTTCGGGATTCAGGAAAAAGCTATCAAGCTCAACCGCAGTGTCGAGTATTACCAGGTCCAGGAGACGTCTTCCTCTAAGACCAAGGATAAACTCGGCGGAGGCCAGGAAACCGTGACCACCTATGACTACAAGAACGGGTGGAGCTCTTCGAGAATCAATTCCTCGGAGTTCAAGGATGAGAAATACCGTGGCTCCAACTTTGTCCTTTCTGATGTGGAGAATCAGGATTGGCTCGCTGAGAATGTCACTTTCGGAGCATACAGGCTTCCTTCGGAACTTATCCGGTCCATCAGTGGTGAAAAACCTGTGGAACTTTCTCTGAGCGAGGACGTTATCAAGTCTTTGAACAAGACTGCCGCCATGGTGAAGAAAGACACGGCCGTCATGCTCGCGCAGGCCGCTCTTAAGGACTACAAGTATGTCCATGTGAATGGCAATGTCGTCTATATCGGTGCGGACAGCATGAATCCCCAGATCGGAGATGTCAAGATCACTTTCACCAAGGTCCTTCCCGGAGATGTCTCCATTTTGGCCAAAGTCGCCGGTGACACCTTCACAAAACATACTGACAAGAACGGAAAGTCGCTTGAGACCCTCAGCATGGGTGTCAGGGCTATGGATGAGATGTTCTCTTCCGAGCGCTCCTCCAACAAGATGTGGACTTGGATCCTCAGGATCCTCGGCTTCTTCCTTGTCGCGGGAGGACTCAAGGGAATATTCGATATCCTCGTGACGATCCTCAAGGTTATCCCGTTCCTCGCCAATCTTGTCAATCTTGCGGTGAACCTGGTACTGAATGTCGTGGCTTTTGCCTGGACCCTTATTGTCATCGCCCTTGCTTGGCTCTATTACAGGCCAGTGTTGGGAATATTGCTGCTGGCGATCGCTGCCGGCGCCCTTATCTTCTTCGCCAACAAGGGTAAAGCTCAAGGTCCCCAGGAGCCTCAAGCCCCTCAGGCCCCTGACACCCCCGCTCCGGCAGCCGAGTAATTTTGGAGGGATTATAGTTTGATTATCTCCGGCGAAGTGGTATCTTTGCCGGAGATTCTTTTTTAGCTCTTTTGAATATGAATAGATGTGCACTGCTGGTTTTCAGCGTGGCGGTCCTGGTCGTAGCGGCTGGCTGCCAAAAAGATGAAACCACCTCCAGGGATGCGAACCTTGCGGGTGTCAATGTCGCAGTAGGTGAAAAAGATGGAGCGTTCTCAAAGCTGTTTGTCCTGAATGAGGGCAACTTCCAGAAGAACAATTCCACTCTTGATTTCTTCAGGTTCTCTGATGGAAATTATGTGTCCGACGCTTTCGGATCGATGAATCCTTCTGTGGTACAGGGACTTGGGGACACGGGTAATGACCTGGCCCTCAAAAACGGTAAACTCTGGCTCGTGATGAACGGGTCGGGCTATGTCCATGTGCTTGACGGCAAGGACGAGACTCTTCTGGCTTCTATTCCTGTCCCGGATCCTCGTTTCATCGCCTTTGACTCCTATCACGCTTATGTGACCTCATACGACGGTGCCATCTACGGTGGTGATGAGAAGAAAGGCAAAGTCTACAGGATCTCGCTTGACTCTTACAAGATTGACGGGGAAGTAGAGGTCGGATTTCAACCGGAAGGAATATCCATAGGTGGCGGGAAAATATATGTCGCAAACAGCGGCGGTTATAACTCTGTCCACGGGAATACTTTGAGCGTGATCGACCCGGGAACGTTCAAAGTCACAGGAGAGAAAAGTGTCCCTTCAAATCCCCGTTTCGTTTATGCCAACAATGATGGCAGGATCTGGGTGTCCAGTTATGGCGAGAGCTCATGGAGCCAGGACTCTGCAGGTAACTGGATCCAAAGCATGTCGGAACCTATGGGGCTGTACCTTATCGACGGCAGGGAATCCGGAGGAGGAAAAAACAATTCCGGGCCGGTGGAAGGTGTTCATGTCAATTGCATGACAGTCGCCAACGGGTATATCTATGCGATCGGGAACGCTGAGGAAATGACGGGAGGTTTCAACAACACCCTCTATAAAGTTCCTGTGAGCGGCGGCAGGATGGAGTCCTTTTCATTCTCCAAAACGCAGCTTTCAGCTATAGGCAATCCTTACGGGATCTGTGTCAACATCGATAACGGAGACATCTACATCGCTGACGCCGACTACACTGGTCCCGGAAAGGTCTGGTGTTTCACTAAAGACCTGAAACTCAAATGGTCAGCGGTGGCTGGTATGCTTCCGGCCCACATGGTTCTCTATTAGGACTATGGGTCTGGCCTCAATTCTGTTGTCGGCCTTGACCTTTTGTGTCACCCCCGATCAGGTTGACACATTGCGTCCCGCAGCCATCAGCGCCACCTACGGGAGCCTGGTCGTTCCGCAGCGCATATCCTCCGGGGATCTCAAGACGGCATCCGGACTGTCGGAAGCCATCCGGCGGTTCGCCGGGGTGCAGCTGAGGGATTATGGTGGAGTAGGAGGTCTCAAGACCGTCAATGTCAGGAGCTTGGGAAGCGAGCACACCGGCGTTTTCATCGATGGAATCCAAGTCGATAACGCGCAAAACATGCAGGTGGACCTGGGGCGGTTCAGCCTGGAGGGACTTTCATCCGTCAGCTTGTTCTCTGGCCAGAAAGTCTCTCATTTGCAGAGCGCCAAGGAATATTCATCGGCCAGCTCGCTTTACCTTGAGAGCGCCGAGCCGGTTTTCACCGGAGGGAAAAGGGATAATTTCGCTTTAGGAATTGGCGCCGGATCCTTCATGACGTTGTCTCCGTCAGCGTTGTGGGAGCATCTTTTTCGCGGCGGTTCCAAACTGAAGATCTCCGGCGGAGTGGTTTCTTCCGGCGGTCGTTACCGGTTCCATGTCAAGGACTTCCGGCAGTTTCCGGACGGTTCATTGGCGGGTTACGACACGGTCATGACCAGGACAAATTGTGATCTTACCAGTGTCCGTACAGAGGCGAGTCTTTACGGCCCTCTTTCGGGGAAGTCGTCTTGGAGTGTCAAGGCATATTTCTACGGATCCGGCAGGGGACTCCCGGGGCCTGTCTACAAAAGAGCTGGTGATTATCCATTGAGCCAGGACCGCCAGAGGGACCGGGATGCTTTTGTCCAGGCCCGTTATCAAAGGGATCTCGGTGAGGTCTGGTCGGTGGCCGGGAGGGCGAAACTGTCATATAACCATTTGGAATATCTTGATTATCCTGAACTTATGCCACAAGGGACACCTGCGGACTATAACTATCGGAACCACTCTGCCTACGCTTCCGCTTCAGCTATGGCCAAAGTGTCTGACTGGCTGAAGGTGAATCTCGCCCAGGACATTCAATATGACTATCTTGATTCAGACCTTAGGGACTTCGCCTATCCGGGAAGGCTCTCCTCATGGAGTTGCGTCTCAACCATGTTCCATGCCGGAGCCCTGGATTTGTCGGTCTCGGCCCTGTACCTGAGTCTTCGGGACTCTTTCCTTTCTGGAGAAAGACGGTCATCCGCCGCAAGGGACGCTTTTATGCCTTCGTTCGTGTTCAAGCTGAAAGTCTCATATGGACTTTCTTTCAACGGTTTCGCCAAGCGTTCTTTCAGGATGCCGACTTTCAATGACCTTTATTACACGACTGTCGGTGCCAAGACTTTGGAGCCGGAGGACGCTGTGCAGGTGGATCTGGGAGCTGATTGGACTGTCGTGAAAACAAGAGGGAACCGTCTGGCTTTCAAGACTGACTTTTACCGGAACCAACTCAGAAACAAGATAATAGCTGTGCCTACTTCCAACCAGTTCCGATGGTCGATGTACAATCTCGGAAAAGTTGAGGTGCTTGGGGCGGACCTGACGGCTGATTATTCGCTGAGATCCGGAAAGACAGTGTTCGGGGCACTTGCCCGTTACACTTTCCAGCGTTCTATTGACAAGTCTGACAGGGGATCCCTTTCCTGGGGCGGCCAGATCCCGTATATTCCTCTGCACAGCGGATCGCTCAATCTTTCTGTCGATTATTCAGGGTGGAGGAGCGACCTGACTTTTTTCGCCATGGGGGACCGGTACACCACGTCGGCCAATCTTCCGGCCTATCGTCTGGAACCGTGGTTGACGCTGGACGCCGCAATCTCCAAGTCTCTGTCCCTCCGCTCCGGTTCCATTGACTTGAAACTCACTCTCAGAAACCTCCTTGACCGCCAATACGAGATTGTCGATAATTACCCGATGCCGGGAACATCTTTTATGCTTTCAGTGTGTTATTGCCCAAATATGATTAATTAGTTATATTTGTCAAGACACACTTCTCTCATGATGAAAGTGAACTTGACAGGGAAAAAGTGGTATCCTTGGCTCGTGGTCGGGCTTCTTTGGATCGTCGCGCTTTTGAATTACATGGACCGCCAGATGCTTTCCACCATGCAGGAGGCCATGAAGGCGGATATTGTCGAACTTCGCAAGGCTGAGGCCTTCGGGGCTTTGATGGCCGTGTTTCTCTGGGTGTATGCCGTCTTGAGCCCTTTTGCCGGCATGGTAGCTGATAAAGTGAGCCGGAAATGGCTGATAGTCGGGAGCCTCGTGGTCTGGTCGGCGGTCACCTTCATTATGGGCTACGCTAGTACATTCCGCCAGCTCTATGTCCTGAGGGCATTGATGGGAATCAGCGAGGCCTTGTATATTCCCTCGGCCTTGTCCCTGATCGCGGACTGGCATGAGGGAAAATCCCGTTCGTTGGCGGTCGGTGTCCACATGACCGGCCTTTATGTGGGGCAGGCATTCGGAGGCTTCGGAGCTTTCCTGGCCGCGGCTCTCTCCTGGAGGATGACCTTCCACTGGTTCGGCCTTGTCGGGGTGCTGTACGGGCTCATCTTGATTCTTTTGCTTCGTGAGAATCCTTCAAGGGAACGGGTCAAGGAGCCGGGAGACAGCCAAAAGATAAAGGGAGAGTCGATATTCAAGGGCTTGGGCGTAGTCCTCGGTACCTGGGCTTTCTGGGTGATACTCATTTACTTCGCCGTGCCGTCTCTGCCCGGGTGGGCCACCAAGAATTGGCTGCCGACCCTGTTCAGGGACAATCTCGGAATCTCCCCTGAGAGAGCCGGAATCATCTCGACGTTGACGATAGCGTCAGCCTCTTTCGCCGGAGTCATTCTCGGTGGGCGGCTTTCCGACAGCTGGGTCAAAAAGAATTTGCGAGGAAGAGTCTACACCGGAGCGATTGGCTTGGGGCTGACCATTCCGGCCCTGATACTCCTGGGGCTCGGTCACAGTATGGCCCCTTTAATCGGTGCCGGGCTGCTGTTCGGGGTCGGCTATGGGATGTTCGACGCCAACAACATGCCCATCTTATGCCAGTTCATCTCATCCAGATACAGGGCGACCGCTTACGGGATCATGAATATGACCGGGGTCGCGATGGGGGCTATCGTCACGACGCTCCTCGGGCGCTGGAAAGATGGCGGAGTGTCGCTCGGAGTTAGTTTCGCCACTCTAGGGCTTATAGTGATTGTCGCCCTCATCCTTCAGCTCGTCTTCTTAAGACCTAAGACAGACAATATGGAATAATCAAATAATCAACGATATGGAAAAAATCATCGGTCTTATCGACGCTCCTTTCACTCCGTTTCTGCCAAACGGTGATGTGAATTATGAGCCCATCCCAGCCTATGCCGCCATGCTGAAAAAGAACGGCCTCACAGGAGTATTCATCAACGGGTCCTCCGGCGAGGGCTACATGCTGACCACTGAGGAAAGGATCAAACTCACTGAGAAATGGATCGAGAACGCGCCAGCTGGATTCAAGGTTATAGTCCATGTCGGAAGCTGCTGTGTCCGGGATTCCCGCAAGCTTGCTGAGCATGCCCAGGCTTGCGGCGCCTGGGGAGTCGGGGCCATGGCTCCTCCTTTCCCGAAGATCGGAAGGGTGGAAGAACTCGTGAAATACATCGAGGAGATCGCTGTCGGTGCCCCTGACCTGCCATTCTTCTTTTATCATATTCCCGCGTTCAACGGCGCTTTCCTCCCGATGCTGGATTTATTGAAGACTGTTGACGGAAGGGTGCCGAATTTCGCCGGCATCAAGTACACCTTCGAGAGTCTTTACGAGTACAACCAGTGCAGAAGGTACGCCGATGGAAAGTTCGACATGCTTCACGGCCAGGACGAGACCATCCTCGCCTCGATGGCTCTCGGGGGAGCTAAGGGTGGGATCTGTGGGACCTCCAACTACAATGGCCGCTGCCTGACTGGAATCCAGGAGGCCTTCTATGCCGGAGACATGGAGAAAGCCCGCCGTCTTCAGGAATATGCGCAGGATGTGATCGATGTCATCTGCCATTTCAGGGGTAATATCGTCGGAGGAAAGAGGATCATGAAGTTGATCGGCCTGGACCTGGGCCCCAACCGCACTCCGTTCAGGAATGTCACTGATGAGGAAGAAGTCAGGCTAAAGGCTGAGCTTGAGGCTATCGATTTCTTCAATCGTTGCAATGTTCTTTAAATCGCTGAATATGAAAGATTTCCGTAGTTATGTCAAGTTATGGGAGGAGCGCTATCGCTCCGATCTGATTAGTGACATCATGCCTTTCTGGCTCAAATACGGGCTTGACAGGGAGAACGGGGGAGTCTATACTTGCCTGGATCGGGACGGAACCTTGATGGATCCGACGAAATCCGTCTGGTTCCAAGGACGTTTCGGCTTCACGGCGGCCTTCGCCTACAATAATGTGGAACGTAATCCTGAGTGGCTCGCGGCTTCCAAATCGTGCGTTGACTTTATCGAGGCGCATTGTTTCGCCCCGGACGGTCACATGTATTTCGAGGTCACGGCAGAGGGGACTGGCTTGAGGAAGCGCAGGTACATATTTTCCGAGACTTTCGCCGCGATAGCCATGAGCGATTATTCGATCGCGTCAGGGGACAGGTCTTATGCCCAGAAGGCACTCGAGCTTTTCAAGCGGACGCTAAGGTTCCTCGAGACTCCCGGCTTCCTCGTTCCGAAATACGAGCCTTCCCTTCAGGCGATCGGTCATTCCGTGACCATGATCCTTGTGAACACGGCCTCTAGGATCAGGGAAGCTATTCAGGATCCGATACTTGACGAGAGGATAGACCGTTCGATAGCCCTTTTGCGCGAGCGCTTCATGCATCCGGAGTACAAAGCCCTGCTTGAGACAGTCGGGCCCAATGGCGAGTTCATCGATACTTTGATGGGGCGTACAATTAACCCCGGCCATTGCATCGAGACGGCTTGGTTCCTTTTGGAGGAAGCAAAGCGTCGCGGCTGGGACAAGGAGTTGACGGACATGGCCTTGACCATCTTCGAGTGGTCCTGGGAATGGGGCTGGGACAAAGAATATGGCGGAATACTTAACTTCCGGGATTGCAAGGGTTTCCCGAATCAGGACTACTCGCAGGACATGAAGTTCTGGTGGCCCCATTGCGAGGCTATCATCTGCTCACTGTACGCTTTCGAGGCCACCGGCGATCCCAAATACCTCGAGCGCCACAAACTGGTCAGCGACTGGACTTACTCCCATTTCCCCGATCCTGAGTTCGGGGAATGGTACGGATATCTCCATCGTGACGGGACCCCAGCACATAGGGCAAAAGGCAACCTTTTCAAAGGGCCTTTCCATATTCCGAGAATGATGGTCAAAGGAATAACCCTGTGCGAGAACATTTTAGACGCTGATGATTAGGATTATTCTGTTGGTGGCCGCCTTGTTGGGCGCGCTTGCCTCCTGTGATGAAATGAATATGAAAATCGCTGATTTAAAGCCGATTCCGGACGCCGCTTATTCAAAAGGCGTTTCCGCTCCCTTTTGTGGCATGGCCGGGAATGTCCTGGTTGTCGCCGGAGGAGCGAATTTCCCCGATAAAAGCCTTATTGAAGGCGGAGCGAAGCGGGTGTACGCCGATATCTGGGCGATGGATCTTCTGTCCGGAGAATGGAGCAGAGCCGGGGAACTTCCGGATTCAGTAGCCTATGGAGCGACTTTCCAGGTGGGGGACGCATTGATACTCGCCGGAGGTAGTGTCCGGGGCGAGGCTTCGCGAAAGGTCTATGAGCTAAAAATGGTTGAAGGGAAAGCGGTTCTTCGCTCCCTTCCGGACCTTCCAGAGCCGATGGAGCAGTGCGGATGGACTTCTGACGAAGGTCGTCTCTACATGGTCGGTGGGGTTGGTGTTAAAGGAATATATTCCTGCCAGTCAGGGGTTTACGAGTGGGAAAAGATCGCTGATCTGCCCGAGCCGCTAGTCCAGCCGGTGGCTTTCGCCTCATCGGGAAAGCTTTTTGTCTGGGGAGGATTCAACCCGGAGACTCTGGTGGTGTCGGATAAAGGGATTGTCCTGGATTCTTCTTGGAAGGAAGGCCCTTCCATCCCGGATAGCGGAACATTTGTGGGCTCAACGGGTGTGACCCTTCCTGACGGACGTCTGGCGGTTGTCGGGGGAGTGAACCGTGCGGTTTTCGCTAAAGCGCTCCACAACACGCCGGAGGACAGGATCCCGTATCTCAGCAAGGAACCTTCTGAATATCAATTCAGGAAAGAACTGTTTGTTTTCGATCCCCGGGACTGTTCCTGGACCTCAGCCGGATCGGCTCCTGAGCTTGCTCTTGCCGGGCCTGGTGTGACGGTTGCCCCAGACGGATCCCTCTTTGTTGCCGGAGGCGAATTGAAACCAGGCGTCCGCAGTCCAAGGATTTTCTCTTGCCGTTGGTAGCTTTTTTATTATTTTTGTGACAATCGGATCCTGCTTATGGACATTATACAGATAATTGAGATCGTGGCCCTCGTTATGGGCATCCCCTACATGATTCTGGAGGTTCTCCAGAAGAACACCATGTGGTACTTTGGTCTTTTCACCAGTACAGCCTGCGCCATCCAGTTCTTCCTTGAGAGCAACTGGGCCAACATGGGACTTAATATTTATTACGTCGGAATGGCCTTCTGGGGCCTTTACCAGTGGAGAAAGGACAGCTCCGAAGTTGAGGCTGATGTGCATCTCAGGAGGCTGTCCCCGAAGATGGCGATGCTTAGTGCCGCCATATTCGTGTTTGGGACAGGTCTTCTGGTCTGGCTTCTGACTGTACTGAACGACAGCAACCCATGGCTGGACGCCCTCTCCACCTGCCTGTGCGTAATCGGCATGCTCTGGCTGGCTAAATCCATCCCTTACCACTGGATTCTCTGGGTCATCGGTGACACCATCCTAGTCGTGATGTGCTTCATGGCCGGTAAGTATTGGATGACAGCCCTGTATGTGGCCTATGTGATAGCTTCCTCGTACGGTTTCTTCCATTGGAAAAAGAAGGGTGAATACGTGGCTTGATGAAGGAAATAATTAAAAATCATGATATTATGAGATTCTTGCTTAACATCTTCGTCTCGGCTATGGCTTTGGTTGCCGCCCTGGATGCGGTTGCTCAGCCGGCCTACATGGACAAAAACCTCAGTCCTGAACAAAGGGCGGAAGACCTCCTCGGAAGACTTACTCTTGTTGAGAAGGCTTCTTTGATGGACTATAATTCCCCGGCGATTCCCCGTCTGGGCATCTCTGCCTACAACTGGTGGAACGAGGCTCTTCACGGTGTGGCCCGCAATGGCTACGCCACCATGTATCCGATGCCGATCGGTATGGCCGCTTCATTCGATCCCCAGCTGATCGAGGAGGTTTTCACTTCCGTCAGCGACGAGGCCAGGGTCAAGTATCGCTTGGCCAGAACTGTGGAGACAAGGGATAATCTCCAGTATGCCGGCCTGACCTTCTGGACCCCCAATATCAACATATTCAGGGATCCTCGTTGGGGAAGGGGAATGGAGACCTACGGAGAGGACCCGTACCTGACTGGACTGCTTGGATCAGCCGTTGTGAGAGGCCTTCAGGGAGACACTTCTGACGGTCACCTGAAAGCTCAGGCCTGCGCCAAGCATTTTGCCGTCCATTCGGGTCCCGAGTCTTCGAGGCACACCTTTGACGCCAATGTCTCCGAGAGGGATCTTTGGGAGACCTATCTCGCCGCTTTCAAGGATCTTGTCACTAAGGCAGGGGTGCAGGAAGTCATGTTCGCCTACAACCGTTTCGAAGGTTATCCCTGCGGTGCTTCCAAGAGGCTCCTGCAGGACATCCTCAGACAGGAATGGGGCTACAAGGGCTTGATAGTCAGCGACTGCTGGGCTGTCTCCGATTTTGTGGGAGAGCAGTTCCACAACTGGGCAAAGACCAGGGAGGAGGCTATCGCAGCTGCGACTCTGGCCGGAATGGATGTCGAGTGCGGCAACATGACACACCTTCTTCCAGCGGCGGTCTCGCAGGGATTGCTCACGGAAGCTGATCTTGACGTACATGTGAAAAGGCTCTTGGCTGTCCGTTTCGCTCTTGGCGAGATGGATTTCGAGTCGCCCTGGGATAGTATTCCCGAGTCCGTCCTTTGCTCCGAGGAACATAAGGCCCAGTCGCTTGACATGGCCCGCAAGAGTCTTGTTCTTTTGAAGAACGACGGGATCCTCCCTCTGGCTAAGGACGTTAAGGTGGCTCTTGTCGGCCCCAACGCCGCCGACTCTGTGATGATGTGGGGTAACTATGAGGGTGTGCCCAAGCGGACCGTGACCCTCTACGATGCCCTTAAAGTAAGGATTCCCGATCTGAAATATGTCAAAGGCTGCCCTCATGCCGCTGAGCTTGAAAAGGAACCTACGGACGTTGACGCCGTCGTGGCTTCTCTTGAAGGTTACCAAACGGTCATCTTTGCCGGAGGAATAACTCCTCGTCTTGAGGGAGAGCAGATGGATGATGTCGACATCCCTGGTTTCTTCGGTGGAGACCGTACGTCGATCGAGCTTCCG
>ONUG01000103.1 GCA_900320965.1 uncultured Bacteroidales bacterium
ATGGCGGCCTGCCTTGCGGAAGGCAAGACCGTCATCTACAATGCCGCATGCGAGCCTTACATCCAGCAGCTTTCAAAGATGCTCTCCGCGATGGGAGCGAAGATTGATGGAATAGGTTCCAATCTCTTGACAATAACTGGGGTGTCAAGCCTTCATAGTGCGTCACATAAGATTCTTCCCGACATGATTGAGGTCGGCAGTTTCATCGGTATGGCGGCGCTCTGCCAGAGTTCGATAACCATCAAAGACACCTCATACACGAATCTGGGCATTATTCCCGAGAGTTTCCGCCGCCTTGGAGTCAAACTGGAGCAGAGGGGAGATGACATCTTTGTGCCGGAGCAGGAGAGTTACATTATCGATTCTTTCTTGGACGGGTCCATCATGACCATAGCCGATGCCCCGTGGCCAGGCCTTACGCCAGACCTTCTGAGTGTTATCCTGGTTGTCGCCACCCAGTGCCGGGGAAGTGTCCTGATCCATCAGAAGATGTTCGAGAGCAGGCTGTTCTTCGTTGACCGCCTGATCGACATGGGAGCCCAGATCATACTTTGCGACCCCCACAGAGCGGTTGTGATCGGTCATGACCATAAGTTCCAGCTCCGGAGTGGTCGGATGCTATCTCCGGACATCAGGGCCGGTATCGCTTTGCTGCTTGCGGCCATGAGTGCCAAGGGCACGAGTGAGATCGGGAATATCGAGCAGATCGACCGAGGTTACCAGGACATCGAGAATCGTCTCAATTCTCTCGGGGCGCGTATTGTCCGAAAGGGGTAAATGTCGGCCAATGGCAGACCTTCCGCTTCAGCTAAGTCTTTTCAGCCGGAGGGAGTTGGTGACGACGCAGACGGAGCTGAGTGCCATGCAGGCGGCGGCGATCATCGGGTTCAGGAGGAATCCGTTGATGGGGTACAGGATGCCGGCCGCGATGGGAACAGCGAGAATATTATAGAAGAAGGCCCAGAACAGGTTCTCCTTGATTATCTTGGTCGTCCTTCTGGACATCTTGATCAATTCCGGAACGGATTTCAGGTCAGATCCGACTATTGTTGCCATCGACGCGTTCATCGCCACGTCAGTGCCGTTCCCCATAGCTATGCTCAGATCAGCAAGAGCGAGGGCAGGGCTGTCATTGATCCCGTCTCCAACCATCGCGACCTTTCTCCCCTGGGACTGTAACTCTTTGATATGCTCATGCTTGCTGTCAGGAAGGACACCTGATATGACATTGTCTATGCCAACTTTGGCGGCCACTTTTCCAGCCCTCTCGGGATTGTCCCCGGAAAGCATATAGACTTGCAACCCCATCTTTTTCAGCTCCGCTACAGCCTCAGCTGAAGTCTCCTTCACCTCGTCCTCGAATTCCATGTCGGCGGAAGGCACGACATCGGGAGATAGTTCTTTTGTGATGGTCCCGGTCTTGTCGAAAACGACCGTGTCGATGTCTTTGGCGACCTGGAGGGAATCAGCGTCCTTAATTAATATTCCCTTGCGGGCGCAGCTTCCGATCCCGGCGGTGAGCGCCGTCGGGGTAGCCAGACCGAGAGAGCAGGGACAGGCGATTACGAGGACGGTAACCATTGAGATAAGTCCCATGGTCAGTCCATTGCCGGAGGAATCCAGGAATATCCAGCACAAAAGTGTCAACAGGGATATTCCTATGATCACGGGCACGAACACGGCCGCGACTTTGTCGACAGTGTGTTGTATCTTGGCTTTGCTGCCCTGGGCGTCCCTGACCATCCTGATGATGGAGGACAACATCGTGTCTTTTCCGACCTTCTCGGCTCTCATGACGAACGATCCTCTTTGGTTCAAGGTGCCTGTGAAAACTTTGGAACCAACTGTTTTATGGTTCCCCACAGGCTCTCCGGTCAGCATACTTTCGTCTACAAACGACTCACCTTCAATTACTTCTCCGTCGGCGGGAATCCTTTCTCCCGGGTTCACGGTGTAGGTGTCTCCCGGGGCGAGTCTCACGGTTTTAGGCTGCAGTCCGGCAAGGCTTCGGATGGCCGAGCCTGTGCTATGTTTCGCCTTTTCCTCGAGGTATCTTCCTATCAGGATGAAGGCCACTATCATTGTGGATGACTCGAAGTAGAGGTGAGGCACAAGTCCACGGCTAGTCCATATTCCCGGAAACAGCAGATTCACGATGCTGAATACGTACGAGATGAGGATGGACAAGGCCACGAGGGTGTCCATGCTGGCGGAACCGTGCTTTAGCTGCTTCCAAGCGGTGGTAATGAATCTCCGGCCGCACCAGAAGACCACCGGAGTGGCGAGCAGCCAAATAGTATACCCTTTTCCTGGAAAATCGTTGAAACCCATTCCCAGCAGCATGACAAGGAGAGACAGGATAAGAGCCAGGAGCATGTCCCTCCTTAGGGCTCTCAGGAAGTCCTCATGGAGCCGCTGGGCTTCCGATTCCGCTTCGTCGTCTGAGTCTTCGGAGTCGTCCCCATCGACCACAATAAGGTCATAGCCTGCGTCCTGGACGGCTTTCTTGATGTCAGCCGGGGTAATGGCCTTCGGGTTGTAATCGACTTGGGCTGAATTGGAAGCGAGCGACACGTTGCAGTCGTTGACTCCCTCGAGATTCTTTATTGTACCCTGCACTCTGGCCACGCATGCGGCGCAGCCCATTCCCTGAACGGGAAAATTCCTTCTCACACTGTTTGACATGATTCTTTCATTTTACATCATCCACTTCGACATGTCCTTCCCTTCGGCGAGACCTTCACGGATCCGCGTCGATGAGATGTCGACGATTGGAGCGTTCAAAATCCTAATATTATACGTGTCCCTGAGGGTTTCCTCAAGACTCCTTTGTCCCTCCTCCGCAAATTCGGTAGCGTCCAGCACATAGGGGGCGGGGAAGTGCCTGCACTCTTCGATCAGGTGTGCCTTAATGGCCTCAAGGTCAAATCCTTTCCTTGGATAGACGGCGACTCCGTAGTCAGCCAGGATTCTCTGGAAATCCCTCCAGCGGTGGATATTCTCAAGATTGTCGGCGCCGACAACGAGGGTGAAGTCGTTCTCCGGCTCCCTTTGCCTGAGGGCGTCCAGTGTCTTGATTGTGTACTGAGGCGGAGGCATCCTGAGTTCGATGTCGTCTACCCAGACGTGGAGGTCGGGATGGCGCTTGACTGCCTCGATAGCTGCCTCGTAACGATCAAAGGCGCTGTCGGCGGAAACGGTCGTCTTGATCGGATTCTTGGGTGAAACGACGAGGTACACCCAGTCGTATTCCTCTTCTTGGGTGAGGTGTCGCATGATGGCTTCATGGCCTATGTGCAAGGGGTTGAATGACCCCGAATACACAGCGATTCTCATCAGATGAAAGTGGAATAGTTTAGCCTGCCGTCATCAAGAAAGTCCTCGACCATCTTCTCTGACTCCGCGAATGCGGTGTTGAGGTCGTCATTGACGAGGATGTAATCGAATTTGGGGGCGTACGCCATCTCTTCTTCCGCTTTGGCAACTCTTTCCTCTATGGCCTCAAGAGAATCCGTGCCCCTTTTGATCAGCCTCTCCCTGAGGACCTCCACGGAAGGGGCTTTAATGAATATCGCGAGAGCGTCGTCTCCAAAGTATTTCTTCAGGTTGACACCACCTTTGACGTCAACGTCGAATATAATCACATGGCCAGCGGCCCAGATCCTTTCGCACTCGGACTTCAAAGTGCCGTAGTAGCGACCCTCGTAGACTTCCTCGAACTCTACGAACTTGTCTTCGTCAATCAACTTGCGGAACTCGTCCGGAGAAAGGAAATAATACTCCTTCCCGTGCTTCTCCTCGCCTCTTGGAGGCCTGGAAGTCGCTGAGACAGAAAACTCCATCGAATCTGGATAAAGACCCAGAATGTGGTTGACAATCGTGCTTTTGCCGGATCCTGACGGGGCAGAGAATATCAATACTTTGTTATTCATGTGGTTAATATTCTATTTTATTTTACAAAAATAACTATTTTTGTGATAATCAGTCATTGATTGTCCTAACACTTCGAGTTTTGGCACGGAAGAAAAAGAAAGCTCCGGCGGTCGATCCGGAAATATTCCATAAAAGCAGGGAGGCGTTAAAACGTCGCCACAGACAGGTTATCTATCTAAATGACAGTGAGATGGCTGCCGTAAAAGAATATTGTGACCGCTTTGGGATCAAAGCGCGTTCAGCGATTTTCAGGGAAGCCACCATGGCCAGGGTGCTGGAGCAGCTTTCTGACAGTCATCCGACCCTTTTCTAGCGGCGATTGGCCATTGAAATATAATAGAGCAGTGTCGCGAGGGATCCTATCGCGCCGATAACGTATGTGCATGCCGCCCACCTGAGCGCATCCACAGCCATGGGTTTAGTCTCGTAGTTGGTGATGCCGGCGCTTTCGAGCCAACCGACGGCCCTGCTGCTCGCATTGAATTCCACCGGCAGTGTGACGAAACTGAAGAGAGTAGTCATCGCGAATAAAGCAATCCCGAGCCAGAGAAGAGCCGGCGTGATCTCGATCAGAAGGACTCCCGCAAGAAGGACCCACTGGACCCATTTGCTGGAAAAACTGACCACTGGCACCAAGGCTGAACGAAGCTTCAGGGGAGCGTAACCTTTTGCGTGCTGGAGCACGTGTCCGCACTCATGGGCGGCGACCGCTGCGGCCGCGATGCTCCTTTGGCCATAGACCGACTCGCTCAGGTTGACGGTCTTGGTCTGGGGATTGTAATGGTCGGTCAGCTTGCCTGGCACACAGGTGACCTTTACATCTGTTATCCCATTGTCAACGAGCATTTTCCTCGCAACATCAGCCCCCGTCATCCCGTTCGAGGTGGGCACTTGGGAATATTCATCAAACCTGCGGTTCAACATCGATTGGACGATGAAACTCAGGACCATCACAAGGCCCATTATGAGCCATATCATTCCGTAACTCATATTCTTTGTGTTTTTGTTTCCTATTTAGATCCTTCGTCACTTCGTTCCTCAGGATGACAGTGTGCCATTAGGATAGCAATGTGTCATTCTGAGCGTAGCGAAGAATCTCTTCAAATATAACCATTATCGTACCATTTTTGGATTAAAAGAAGTATTTTTGTAAGATGATTTGTGATTGACGATGTCAAACCGAGAGACAGATTTTTCAAGGCTGGAGTTGAATCTCCCGTATTGCCTTGACAATTACAGGTATTTCCGTTCGAGGCTCGACCGCTCGACGAAGATGCTTGTCCTAGTCAAGGCGAACGCTTATGGTCACGGCGCTGTCGAATTCGCTCTTATGATGCAGAATGCCGGAGCGGACTATCTCGCTGTCGCCCTTCCTGTCGAGGGAATAGAGCTTCGCCAGTCCGGTATCAGCCTTCCGATCCTTGTGCTTACGGCCGGGACAGATTTCTTCGACGAGATAATCGACAATCGCCTCGAGCCCGGAATTCCCAACATGTTTACCCTCAAAGCTTTGGTTGCGACGCTTCAGTCCCGGGGAATAGAGGGTTTCCCGATCCACATCAAACTTGACACCGGAATGCACAGGTTGGGATTCATGACAAGCGAGCTTCCTGAGCTCCTGGATTATCTCGAAGAGTGCCGCGAGGTCAAGGTCAAGTCAATATATTCTCATCTCTGTGTGGCGGAAGATCCTTCGATGGATGAATTCACGCTTGGGCAGGCGAGATTATTCGAGCGTAATGCCGCCCTGATCGAGGACACGATAGGCTATCACCCCATCTATCATCTCCTGAATTCCGCCGGTATCGAGCGTTTCCCCCAGTTCCAGCATGATATGGTCCGCCTGGGTGTTGGAATATATGGAATCAGTTCCCTTCCTGGCGTCCGGCTGAAACCGGTAGCTTCTTTGAAAGTCAAGATATTGCAGATTAAGGAATTGAAACCTTCAGATGGAGCTATCGGCTATGGTCAGTACGGCCATATCGCTCCGGAAGGCACAAAGATAGCCACTATCCCTGTCGGTTATGCTGATGGGATTGACCGTCATCTGGGAAGAGGGAACGCCAGTTTCAGCCTTAACGGACATAGGGTTCCGACCATCGGAAATATTTGCATGGACATGTGTATGATCGATGTCACGGGCGTTGACTGCAAGGTGGGGGACACGGTCACCATTTTCGGAGAAGATCCTACCGTCTCCGAACTTGCTGATATTCTCGGTACAATCCCTTATGAGATAATGACTTCTGTGCCGAGAAGAATTGAACGTGTGATAGTTCGCCGCTAGGCTAGAAGACCTGCGAAGACTCTGTCGGCCACTTCGTCGCCCTTTAGTTTCCTGACAATCTGGACAGCGAATCTCACCGCGCATCCTGGTCCGCGGCCGGTGATCAGGTTGCCGTCAGTCTCGGCAGGCTCACCGGTGTATTCCGCACCCTCTTCCATGAGCGCTTCCTCGAAGCCATCGTAGCACGTGACCTTCTTGCCCTCGATGCCAGGGAGCTGGGAGACCACAAGGCCAGGTGCGGCGCAGATCGCCGCCACGACTCCGCCATCCGCGAAATGTTTCTTGGTTTGCTCCATCAAGTAGTAATCCTCCGCGAGATTTTTTGCGCCAGGCAGGCCTCCAGGGAAAATCATGACATCTTCCGGTGATGATCCGGGGATCTGGCATCCGTCGAACTCGTCCCGGTTCCAGTCAGCTATTACAGGAATTCCGTGTGCTCCATGAACGGTCCTGTCGGAGGTTATCGATACGGTCTTGACATCGATTCCGCCTCTTCGAAGGATGTCAACAGTGGCCAGGGCCTCAATCTCTTCGAAGCCGTCGGCGAGAAATAAGTGTACACCTTTCATGTCGTAGTGTTCATTTGATTTGCTAATTTAGTAAAAACTCGATAAATTCGCGAATCGAATTGAGGTATGGTGTAATGGTAGCACTAGGGATTTTGGTTCCCTCAGTAGAGGTTCGAACCCTCTTACCTCAACTACCCACATAATTCTACAGCCATGGAACCTGGCAAACGACTTCTGTCACTTGACACCCTCAGAGGATTCGACATGATTTTCATCATGGGTTTCGCCTCAATTGTAAGCGCAATTTGTTGTCTTTTCCCCGGCGGGGACTCATGTTGGCTCGAGAGCCAAATGCACCATGTCTCCTGGGACGGTCTCCGTCATCATGACACGATCTTCCCGTTGTTCCTTTTTATCGCAGGAATCTCGTACCCTTTCTCTTATTCCAAGCAACTCTCAAAAGGTGCTTCCAGGGGAAGTGTCTATGCGAAGATATTCCGGAGGGGCATCGTTCTCTTCCTTATCGGATTGGTTTACAATGGCTTCTTCCGGCTTGATTTTGCCAATCTGAGGTTTTACAGTGTCCTTGCCAGGATTGGTTTCGCATGGATGTTCGCCGCGTTGTTGTTCATCAATTTCAAGCCAAAGGCCAGGGGAGTGATCGCTGTCTGCCTGCTTGTCGGCTACTGGCTCCTTCTGAAGTTTGTCCCGGCCCCCGATGCTCCGGCTGGCGCCGGACCGTTCTCGATGGAAGGCAATCTCGTCGGTTACATTGATAGGATCCTTATTCCCAAACATATCTATATTCAAGGCAAATTTGACCCCGAGGGACTGTTGAGCCTTCTTCCTGCCATAGTGACCGCTATGCTCGGAATGTTCACTGGGGAGTTCGTCCGGATTGACGATAGCAAGATTTCCGGTGGGAGAAAGTCCCTGTATATGGCCCTTGCCGCCGTTGCCATGCTGGTTGTCGGGCTCATCTGGAGCCTTGATTTCCCGATCAACAAGATGCTGTGGTCCAGCACTTTCGTGCTTGTGGTCGGGGCATATTCGCTTGGCCTTTTCGCCTTGTTCTATTATTTGATCGATGTGAAGGGATGGAAAGGTTGGACGAAGTTCTTCGAGGTCGTGGGGCTCAACTCGATCACGAAGCTCAAGGATTTCTTCCAGACAGTTTTCTTCCTGCCTTACGTCACCAACACGCTGGCAGTCGGTCTGGTATTCATGATCCTGTTTAAGAAGACCCCTTATTCGGACGGCTTTGTGAACCTTCTGATCACGGCCTGCGGCGGAAGCGCAGTGGACTTCATCGACGGTCCTTACTGGGCCAAGATGTTCGTCATGTGCTTCTACACTGTGTGGGTGGTCCTTCC
>ONUG01000065.1 GCA_900320965.1 uncultured Bacteroidales bacterium
GATGGCTGGAAGGTGGTCCCGTTGAATGGTGTTGAGGAGCAGGCCGCGAAGCCTGTCTTGGCATCAGAGAAGCCGAAATTGGTCCCGGTGGGGGAGAAGAAGGCTGATGATGAACCGGGAGCCCCCATAAAGGAAAAGAAGAATAAAAAAGACAAGAAAAACAAATAAGCAAGATGACGCAAGTCAAATTCAGGGTGGCCGCCTACACCGATGCGGCCGGAAGATTTAACCCCGAAGCTCCGAGGAACGGCAATGAGGACAACATGTTCGTCAATGCCGACCTCGGCGCTCCCGAGGGATCCCCATTCTTCGAGTCCGACAAAGAAACGGTCTTGACCGACTATGGTTGCCTTCTCGTTGTCGCAGATGGTATGGGAGGCATGAATGCGGGTGAAGTCGCTTCCGAGATCGCAGTAAATGTTGTGAAGGGCGCTTTCTCGAAGGAGACGATACCCCATTCCGCCATGGAGGACTCCGCGGGCAGGGAAAAGTATTTGAAGAAGGTGGTCGTGATGGCCGACGAGGCGGTGAAAAGCCATGCCAATGCCCATCCTGAGTGTGAGGGTATGGGGAGTACGCTCGTCATGGCTTGGCTTTATGGCGAGGAGGCTTCGATCGCATGGCTGGGCGATAGCCGGATCTATCTTTTCCGGGAACCAGAAGGCCTTAAGCAGTTTTCCAAGGATCATTCCTATGTCCAGGAACTTGTCGATCAGGGCAAGATCACCGAGGAGGAAGCCTTTACCCATCCCTACAACAACGTCATCACCCGCAGTCTTGGCGACATGAGTAAAAAGGCAGTGGCTGACTCATTGACTATCAAGTTGTTTAAAAGAGACATTCTCCTCCTTAACAGCGACGGTCTGAGCGGGGTTCTTCACGATGAGGAAATGGGACAGATCATCCGCACTAATCGTGAGACGATGAGTGCTTGCAGGTCTGAACTCTGGAAAGCCGCCGAGGCCGCAGGATGGCACGACAATGTCACTGCCGTCCTTTGCGAGATCACTGAAGGTGAGGAATATGTCGTCGAGCCGGCTCGTCCCACTGAGGATCCGGATAAAAAACCTACCGATAATGATGAGAAAGCTGGTCAAGATCCCGAAGATGCTCCTCCTGCCGCTCATAAATCGGGAGCCTTAAAGGGAAAGATATTCAAGGCCATAACTGGCACGGTTTGCTTGGCCGCACTTGTTTTGCTGTTCCTGTTTTTCTATCCTAAGATCTTTGGCACGATTGGAAAAGAAAAACCTGCGGAAGAAGTTCCTGATTCACTACAAGTTGTTGATACCACAGAAGAAAGTCCAAGTGAGTCTGTTACGGTTCAGAATCGCGAGGTGGATAATCCGCCACAAAAGGGACAGCAAGATCCCTCTGGTGGGCAAAAGGGGAATAGGAATCAAGGGAAACAACTCAATGGAAATCCCTCTGTAACACAGTCCGCAGAATCAACCTCTCTTCCCGAAGAGAAAAAAAATTCCGTGGATTCTCTGAAGTTGGCAAAAGTAGTACAAGCGCCCGAGAAGGCTACGGAAACAACTGAAACTGAGCGGGAGGAATAGCAATGACTCTTAAAGAAGGTGAAGTCATAAACGGGCGGTATCGACTGGTCAAAGAGCGAGGGAGGGGGACCTTCGGAGAGGTTTGGCAGGCTTGGGACGACATCCTGGACATGGAGGTCGCCATCAAGATATACATTGCCCTTGACAGCAGGGGAATCGACGAGTTCAAATCGGAGTATAGAACCACATTTTCCCTGACTCATCCTAATCTTCTCCATGCCTCCCATTTCGATGTCGTGGAGAAACGTCCATATCTGGTCATGCCATATTGCCTGGAATCCGCAGACGAACTTGTAGGCAAGATTTCCGAAGAAGAGGCATGGCGTTTTATTAGGGACGTCAGTTCCGGCCTAGCTTATTTGCACTCTAAGAACATCATCCATCGAGACATAAAGCCCGATAATATTCTTCGGGATGGAGAAGGGAACTTCCTTATCTCCGATTTCGGGGTTAGTGTCAAGATGAGAAGCACACTCAGAAAGAATTCAGTCAGAGACCTTTCCGAGAGCACAACCCAGGGCACGATTGGCTACATGGGTCCTGAGATGTTCACGACAAGCCCCTCGGCCGTGAAAGCGACTGATATTTGGGCCCTTGGTGCCACGGTGTATGAGATGCTTGAGGGAGACATGCCATTTTTCGGGCAGGGTGGTGTCATGTTGCTTCATGGTGGTGAGATTCCGGATTTGAAAGGTCCTTGGTCAGAGCCACTCAAGACCGTAGTCCAATCTTGTCTGTCAAAAGAGCCTTGGGTGCGTCCAATGGCAGATCAACTTGCCTCTTATGCGCAATCTGTAATTGACGATCCTGCTTCCGTCCATGTCTTGGCGGTTAGTTTGTCTGATCATGCCCTATCTTTAACGGAAGGGGAGACAAGCCGTTTGTCAGCGATTATTACTCCGGTTAATTCTAAAGAAAAAGGCTTGACATGGAGATCGAGCAATCCTTCGGTAGCGTCTGTTGACCAAAATGGAGTTGTTGAGGCCAAGTCCGTAGGAACCGCTGAGATTTCAGTCATTTCTAAAGACCAACAGAGGACTGATACATGCCAAGTGACCGTAAAAGAACGGATTATCCCCGTTGAGTCGATTGTTTTGGATAAAGACTCATTAGTCCTGACCGAGGAAGAAGTTTTCACACTACGAGCGGAAGTCAAGCCCTTCAATGCGAGCGACAAAGAAGTCGAATGGGTGTCTGATAATGCGGAGGTAGCCTCGGTTTCCGTTGATGGAACCGTTGTGGCCCTTACGCCTGGAACCACCGTTATTACCGCCTATTCCGCGGATAGGAAAGTAGGGGGCAAGTGTCGTTTAACAGTCAACCCCAAACCGGTTCCAGTTTCGTCCGTCTCGTTATCCCAGCAAGCGGTGTCATTGGTGGAAGGGGAGAGTGTAAAGCTTGAGAGCATAGTCGACCCGTCAAACGCCACTAATCAGGCTGTCAAATGGTCTTCAGACAACAATGCGGTCGCTACTGTCAAGGCTGATGGCACTGTCCTGGCTAAATCCCCAGGTGTTGCTACTGTCTCCGTTGTATCTGAAGACCAAGGTAAAACAGCCAAATGCCGAGTAGAAGTCAAGGAAAAAACCTATCCGGTAGAGTCCGTCTCATTGCCTTTCAACACGTTGACCTTGACGGAAGGGGACTCTTCTAAATTGGTGGTCAGGATCAGTCCGAAGAACGCGACGAATAAGGATGTCTCATGGATCTCTGATAACGTTTCTGTGGCGACTGTGGATCCTGATGGATCAGTCTATGCAGTTTCGCCAGGAACGGCAATGATTATAGTACGTTCGGCCGATCGAGGCTTGACTGATGTTTGTCAAGTGACTGTACATAAGAAGATTATCCCTGTCCGCTTTGTGTCATTATCAGAGGCGGAGTTATCGCTGGTAGAAGGTGAAAGCGCTACTTTAAAAGCTTCTATCCTACCGGAAGATGCCACAAATCAGGAGGTGAGATGGTCTTCCAGCGATCCGGAAATCGCGTCTGTTGATTCAGAAGGTCATGTTTTGGCCAAATCCAAAGGTAAGACAAAGATTATTGTCCAGTCTGTTGGAGGTGAAGATAGATCCAAATGTACTGTGGTGGTCAAGGCGAAGCCTAAACCCAAACCGGTGCCCAAACCATCTCCGATAGAGAGTCCAGTAGCCAAAGACAACCCAGTGACCCCGGTGGAACATAATAAGAGCAAAGGTTGGCTATGGATTATTGCGGTTGCTGCAGCGGCTGGAGTTTTCATTTGGTCTCCTTGGAAGGATAATGTGTCAAATTCAGGATCTGATCCAGTGGTGAAACAGGGAGCTACCATAGAGGATGAGTCTCGGGCTGTGACGGACACCGTAAAGGAACCGGAACTTGTGGAAGCACAGGAACCTGCAAAGAAAGAGCCTGTTAATGTCTCTGGGGTGACCTTGAGTAAGTCTGATCTATTAATTGAAGAAGGCAAGGGTGCTCAACTCTCGGCCTCTGTTCATCCATCCGGTGCGGACAATAAGTCTGTCTCTTGGAAGTCAAATGATCCATCAGTAGCGACCGTTTCCTCTAAAGGCTACGTGTCAGCGAAGAAAGCCGGTTCAGCGACTATCACTGTGACTTCTGAAGATAGTGGTAAGACCGCGACTTGCTCAGTGACCGTCAAGGAAAAGACCCCCGTTATCGAGTCGGCTAATCCAGCGCCCGCCCAGCAGTCTAAGTCAAATGATTGGACAGAGATAAAGAAACAGGCTGATGCTGGAGATGCTGACGCTTGTGCGAAGTACGCAAGTCACAGTTATGACTCCGGCAATTATGACAATGCCCATAAATACGCCCTTAAAGCCGGGAAGGCTAAAGGCACAACTGTTATCGTGAAGTTAAGGAAGGATGGCTACTACGATGAAGGCGTAGCCGATCCGGGTTGGAAATAATTATTGATCATGAAGTTAGTTAGGAGAATTGTTTTGGCTCTGACGCTTGTCGCTTGCCAGAATGTCGTTTTCGCCCAGAACGATGGGCAGGATCTTCTTAAAAGTGCGAAGCGTGGAGATGAGAAAGCGATGTACGATCTTGGTATGTCGCTGTTGCGCCAAGGAGGAGATGAGAACGTCAAAGATGCATATTCCTGGATTAAGAAGTCCGCAGAAAAAGAATATGCCCCGTCGCAGGCAGTGATGGCGTGGCCTTGCTTCCTGGGTCTTGGTTCAGGTCAGTAAGGATCGAGGGTATGAACAGAGCATGATTAATGATCACCTGAAGCAGGCTTTAGGTCAGGAGTACCCCATCGCTAAACTATTCTATGCCAAGGGATATTCTGAAGGCAGCCAGACCTTCGGGATAGGAAAGGATGAGGCGAAATCCCGCCAGCTCCTTCAGGAAGTTGATAAGGCAGGGATTGCCGATGCTTCCGCATTGCTTGGCATTCAGACAATCGATTCTCCGCAGATCGCATTCGCATATCTTAAGAAGGCCGCAGATGCGGGAATGGCCGGTGCGGCTTCGCTGGTCGGAAGCATGTATTATCATGGCGAAGGAATCGGAAAGAATCCCGCCGAGGCTTTCAAGTATTTTGAGAAAGCCGCTGAATTGAAAGATCCTGCCGGAATGGAAAGTCTTGCTGACTGCTATAGGACAGGGGTCGGCACCGGCGTGTTTCAGGAAAGGGCCTTCAACCTTTATGCGGAACTGAAAGATCCCAGCCCGAGGGTGATGTATATCCTTGGCAGCTATTACAACGAGGGTATCAGCACCGCTAAAGATCCCAAGAAGGCCGCTGAATTGTTCGAGAAGGCCGCCGAGAAAGGTAATGTTTTCGCTCAGGCGGTGTTGGGAATAGCTCATTATGAAGGCTCGGCTCCTTTTGAGGAAAAGGATTTTGACAAGGCATATTCTTATCTGACGAATGCTTTGGAGAATGAGGCATTGGGCCAGGTGACTGAGGATATTGCGGCAAAGGTCTATGAATGTGCGGCCAGGTGCGTCCGTTTTGGTCGTGGCGGCGCTGTTAAGAGTAAGGAAGAAGCTGATAAACTTCAAGAAAAGGCTGATGCCTTGAGCGAGAGCGCTTCCTCTAAGTCGTTCCCATTCGGCTCCATCGGCTTGGCCACCTTCAAGGAGAGTGTAGCGGCTTGTGACATTTCATGGGCTTCCCTTAAATATGAGGACATCCTAGAGAGAGTAACTTTTGATTATCCGAAGGATTATCTTGATAGGGTTCCAGAACAGGCTGCGGTTGAGCAGCCCAAGCCTGTTGTTGAGGAAAAGCCGCAACAGGTCGCTCCGGTTTCGCCAGCTGTCGTCCCACCGGCTGCCCCTAAGACTCCGAAGGCTCCCAAGGCCGCTAAGTCCGGTCGGCTAGCCATCATAATTGAGGCATCGCCTTATTGCTTTGCGCCGACATCCGTGGTTTCTTCCCGAGACAATAATACTTACTGGTTAAAGGGTTCAGCGATAGATCTTTCCGCATCGGTTGGCTGGCTTTCGGATTCCGGGCTCTTCATCGGAGGCGGTGCTGGGTTTGAGAGTTTCAGCGGCGGGCGCATGTCTGTGATTCAGGGCTTTGTGGACGCAAGGTACTTTATGGGCGGTTCCAGTAGTGGGTTGTTCTTAGGTGCTAGGGGAGGAGTCGGAATGGGCTCTCCTGAATATGGCATCGGAATCTCTGCCGCAGGCTTGCTCGGCTACAAGATTGCCTTTGGCGGTAACATGGGCCTTAACATCGGCCTCAAAGCCGGAATCAATTCATTCACAGACGACAACAAGACTATGGGTAATGTTGTCGGTCCGTTTGTGGGGATAAGTTTTTAAATAGTTCTGATCATGAGGAGTATAGTTTGGTCTATTCTATTGCTGAGTGTTTTATCATTAACTGGATTAACTGGTTGCCAGTGGCTTCCGGAGGTCTCTGGAGTGCGGTTAAGCGAGAGTAGCGTGACGCTGAAGGTCGGCGGATCGAAGCAGTTATCGGCTATTGTGGAGCCTGCTGCCGCGGAGTATGAAGGGATTACTTGGACGAGTAGTGATCCGTCTGTCGTGAGTGTGGCGAACGGTCAGTTGTCTGCCCGAAAACTTGGGACTGCTACGATCACGGCTTCGACAGAAGGAGTGACAAGTTCCCCTTGCACTGTGACTGTCGAGGCTACAAAGGTGACAGGTGTGTCTATAAACAAATATTCTTTGGAACTCACTGAGGGTGAGAGCGCTTCTTTGATAGCTACGGTCAGTCCTTCGAATGCTACAGATCCGACTGTGTTTTGGAGTTCTAGCGACCGTAATGTGGCGACCGTGTCTGGTGGACATGTCTCCGCGGTGTCTGCGGGGAACGCCTCAATTACTGTCCGCACCAACGATGGCGGCTATACAGCGACTTGTGAGGTGACGGTCAAGGCGAAGTTTATCCCGGTTAGTGGGGTTACTATATCCAGTTCAACCCTATCGCTTAAACCTGGCGAGACCTCTCAACTCACCGTCACGGTGGCACCTTCCAACGCCACCAATAAGGACGTGTCTTGGTCCTCAAGTAACACCTCCATCGCCACTGTTGCGTCGGACGGCACAGTGACCGCGATTGTTCCTGGAACTGCGACCATAACGGTAACGACCGCGGATCAAGGTAAAAGCGCCACCTGCCTCGTGACGGTCAACGCTATTCCGGTGTCGAAGATAACGCTCTCCAACACAAGTCTTACTTTGACGGAAGGTGACTCATCGCAACTGACAGCGACGGTCGCCCCGTCCAATGCGACCAACAAGACAGTCAGCTGGTCGTCCAGCGACGCTTCTGTCGCCATGGTGGCTGATGACGGCACAGTCACTGCGAAGTCCGCCGGTACGGCCACGATCACGTGCTCCTCAGCCAATGGTGCTGTAAAAGCCACTTGCCAGGTGACTGTCAAGGCAAAGGTTTATCCCGTGACCGGCGTCTCCCTTAACCGGACATCCCTGACCCTGACAGAAGGGGAGTCATCTCAACTTGTCGCCACTGTCAGCCCGTCAAACGCCACGGACAAGAGTGTGGGTTGGTCATCCAGCAATTCTTCCGTCGCCTCTGTTGCCTCTGACGGTACTGTCACCGCTATAGGAGCAGGATCGGCGACGATCACCTGCACCACAACAGACGGGTCAAAGAAGGCGACCTGTACTGTTTCAGTTACCGCTGCGACAATTTCAGTGACAGGCGTTTCCTTGAACCGATCCACGATGAGCCTCGTTGCGGGAAGTTCCGGTACCCTGACTGCTACCGTTTCACCTTCCAATGCCACGAATACCAGAGTCTCGTGGTCTTCGAGCAACACGTCTGTGGCGACTGTTTCGAGTAGTGGTGTTGTGACAGCTAAGGCGGCTGGAACGGCATCTGTTACAGTGACGACATCCGATGGAAGCAAGACCGCATCATGTACGGTCAGAGTGACTAACGCCACGGTAGCTGTAACCGGTGTTTACGTATCCCCGACATCATTGTCGTTGACAGTAGGGGGTACCCATAAACTGACGTCTTCTGTTTCCCCGAGTAATGCCACAAATACTTCTGTCTCATGGACATCCAGTAATTCGTCTGTCGCAACCGTGGCCTCTGACGGAACTGTCACCGCCAAGACGGCTGGATCGGCGACTATTACCTGCACGACATCTGATGGTGCGAAAAAAGCGACATGTTCTGTTTCCGTCAAGGCGGCAACTGTATCTGTTTCGAGCGTGTCTCTTGACAGAACTTCAATGGGTCTTGTGGTTGGATCAACCGGAACGCTAAAGGCTACTATTAATCCTTCAAATGCCACCAACCAGGGAGTGACTTGGTCATCGAACAATACATCCGTTGCGACTGTTTCGTCAAGCGGTGTCGTCACGGCGAAGGCCGCCGGCTCGGCGACGATTACTGTCCGGACGGATGATGGCGGCAAGACTGCGACCTGTACGGTCACGGTGACAAACGCCACAGTGGCTGTGACAGGTGTTTCAGTCTCCCCGACATCATTGTCGTTGACCGCCGGGGAGACCTATCGCCTGACTCCGACGGTCTCACCGAGTAATGCCACAAACACTTCAGTCTCATGGACTTCCAGTAATACATCCATTGCTTCGGTAGCCTCTGACGGTACTGTCACCGCCAAGGCGGTAGGATCAGCTTCTATTTCATGCACCACGCAGGACGGGAATAAGACGGCTTCTTGTTCTGTCACGGTTAAGAATGCGACAGTTTCCGTCACTGGGGTTTCTTTGGATAAGACCTCGTTAAGTCTTGAGGAAGGCAAGACAGCGACTCTTGCGGCAACTGTCTCGCCCTCCAACGCCACCAACAAGGCCGTAACCTGGTCCTCTAGCAATACATCTGTTGCGATCGTCTCCACAAGCGGAGTCGTCACAGCCAAATCAGCAGGCTCCGCCACCATCACATGCACCACCGAAGATGGCGCAAAGAATGCCACCTGTGCGGTGACTGTTACACGTGTGACAACAGGATCCGAGAACGGCCATGAATGGGTAGATCTGGGATTGAGCGTAAAATGGGCCACATGTAATGTCGGTGCTACTAAGCCAGAAGGTTATGGAGGTTATTTCTCTTGGGGTGAGGTTACAGAAAAGAATGCTTATTATTGGGACACTTATAAATGGGGAACCGGGCCAAATTCTTTAACAAAATATACTCAAAGTAGTAATACACTTGATCTTTCAGACGATGCAGCTCATCAGAATTGGGGAGGAAGTTGGCGTATGCCTACTAGAGATGAGCTAAATGAGTTAAGATTACAATGTACATGGACTGGGAAGACTGTTAATGGTGTTCACGGGTTTTTAATAACAGGTAAAAATGGAAATACAATCTTTTTGCCCATTTCGGGACGAATGATAGGTAATTCTGTGAAGGATTCAGGCGCAAAAGGAACTGCTTATTACTGGTCGTCTTCTGCAAATGCTAAAGAAGCTGTTGCGTTATACTTTAACTCTGGTAATAAAGGATTCCTTGAGTATGCGAGAATGTATGGTCAATCTATTCGTCCGGTTATTAAGTAAGAGAGTGCTATCTTCAAAATCCTTATGTGCTAAGAATCTAAAAGAATAGTGTATGTTCAAAAGAATCTTCGTAGCTAGATTCCCAAATAATGGCGATGCTGATTTTTCTAAATCGATGCAGTGCGCCGTTGGTCACTCGTATCAACTTGTGACTATATCGTATTATGAAACTGGCCCTTGCATTAATGGATTCCCAGGACGAGGTTTTTTTATGGACTATGATGGTAGAAAGGCCTTTGTAACAGCTGCGCATGTTGTTCATTATGATGACTATATGGATAATGATGGGTTGAGTGAAGACGAACCTTCAATCGGAATTATCATTTCTTACGATGATGGTAAGTTTCACATAAGATGTCCACAGAACCGGTCTTATTTTGAATTATTTAGATTGTCTGGAAAAACAGAAACTGTTGACTTCTCTTGTTTTTGGGGAGGCGATTATGATGATGGCTTGGATGATACTATCGACTTTGTTTCAGTGGATAGTATAGAAGTAGCTGTTGGGGATATGTGTGTTGCCTATGGTGTGATATGGCGTAGGAGATCGAGTGGAATTGTTTTTCAAGAGGTAAGAATGGAAGGTGTCGTCAAGAGGATAGCCTATGATTTCATTTATGTTTCGCTTAAAGATGTACCTAATGTGATAGATGGTATGAGCGGTTCACCGGTGTTTTCCATTAATGGATCTTTGATAGGAATGCTTTTGAGATATAGTGAAGTAACAAGAGATGCAACACTATTGTCAAAAAATGCAATTAAGCATTATTTGGGTCATGAGACCTTTCAATAAACCAGTATTTGTAATAGGACTCTTCAAGGATAGTCCCTTTTTTTGTATAAACTAAAAATAGTATCATTATGTCGGAATCGAAACAAAGTCAATTACTTAACTCATTGAGAAGATCCCTGAAGGACATTAAATCAGTGTCTTGTGATGGTGTGAAAAAGGATGTGAATGTGGTCTCAGTCGGAAACATCAATCTTGGTGTTTTTTATAACTCCAATGGCTTCGCTATTCCAAGCGATGATTATGAACATTTAAGTACGGGTGCTTTTTCTGGAATGATTGAGTTAGAGGAAATAGTTCTGGAAGATGATTGTGAAGGTATTCAATCAATGCCTTTTCGTTTTGGAGAGTATAGTAAGTTCGAGGTTGACTCCTATTCAACGGAGAGCGGTTTTGAACTGAAGCTGGTCGAGCCTGTAATTGTTGAAAAGTTATGAACATTTTCCCTAATTGGTTCAGATGGGCTCTTCGGGGTTCCGGACCAAGCAATCGTGTCAAAGTGAGAAATGTGTCTCCTTCGCCGTCTTATAGTGGTTCAGCAATAGACGATTGGAAAACATACAAGAAGAGGGAAGCCACTCATTGTTCGAAGTGTGGAAAGGCATTCAGTAGCGATGATGATAAGGTAGGAGGACATGTCTGGAAGGTCGGAGGCTCATCCATTGACATGTATATTGTCCCTCTCTGCAAGGCATGTAATAATTCATCTGTAACAGAATCATTTGAGGTAAGAAAGTCCGACATGGTAAAGGTTTTGAACCTAAAAAGAAGTCAAAAGTAACGATGAAGAAGCGATTATCTTTTTTATTAGTAATCGGTTTCGTCATCCTAGTTGTCGTTTGGTTTGTTTTTAGAAACCACGATGATGTTTTGGGAGTCGTAACGGCGATTATTAGCTTTTTGAGTGTTGAAGTTTTATGCTTGACATTATATGAACAAATAGATCATAATAGGCTTACGGCTTTGCGAGAACGAAAAACTCAAATATTTGAAATTGCGAATAGTATTCACTTTAGGCTAAAGGGCAATGACAACTTGCGTGAATATGGTTTCTATGATTTAGATATTCTGTACAAGTCATGTTGCCCCGTTGGTTGCTCTATTGGAAGAGAGGATTATAAATACCTGCTCTCTGTGTTGGACACTCTCAGAACGACATTACAAGAGTTCCTCATCATTAACCAAATCTCTGAGATTTCAAAAGAACAATTTGCCCTAAACTATTCCTATGCCAAAGGATTTGCAGATGTAATTATAAGACTATATAAAAGGAATGTGGCTAATACCATTGCTGTAAAACTAACGAATATTGATACAATGTCAACTGAGACTGATGAAGATAATGGACAATTAAAAGCTAATACTACAGAAGACATTTTCCCTTGTTCAGATAATTATAAGAGTCTTTCTGAATGTCTTAAAAATTCGGCATCTCAGGCTTCAAAGAAATGGAACTTTTGTACAAAACGTGCTAGAGGGACTTAGAAAAAAACGGTTTTTATGGAACTCGTAAGGCATTGATGAATTGAGTGTTAGTAATTGATTGCATTTTATGACATTTGAAAAAGGAGCGATAATCCAGTCCCGTTACAGGCTGGTGTCGCTGAAGGGCCGTGGATCTTTCGGTGAGGTGTGGCTGGCGAAGGACGAGCAGACGGACATGGATGTGGCTGTCAAGGTGTATATTGCCTTGGATGACAAGGGATTGGAGGAGTTCAAGGCGGAGTACAAGAACTCATATTCCCTTAACCACCCGAACCTTCTGCACGCCTATTACTTCGATGTGGTGGACCGGCAGCCGTTCCTCGTGATGCCGTATTGCCCGGACTCGGCGGAGTCGCTGGTCGGGAATACCGATGAAAAGACGCTGCTTCGGTTCATCCGGGATGTCGCCTCCGGCTTGGAATACCTTCATGTCAGGGATATTATCCACCGTGACATCAAATCCGACAACATCCTTGTGAACCAGGAGGGAAACTTCGTGGTGACTGACTTCGGGGTCAGTTCGAAGATGAAGAGCACGCTTCGGCGCAACTCGACCCGGGCGATGGCGGGGGCTGAGAGGAAGGAAGGCCGTGAAGGATTTCAGGGATCGCTTCGGTGTGTCGGAAGAGCGGAGTTCCCGCCTCAGACGTCTCCGCAAAGCCGCCAAGCATTCCGCCCGGAACCAGGCAAAGAAGGAGATTGAGATACACAAAGGCAACAAGGTTCAGGCTGGAGTTTTGACCTTTTCACGGCTCGTTAGATTTCACATTTTGTGATTCACATTTTGTGAAATGAAAATAATGCATTATCTTTGGGAAAAAGATAATGCGATGAGTACTCCTTCCAATCCCTTTATATTGTCTCCACATACTCCTGTTCAGTATTTCTGCGACAGGGAGGTTGAAACTGCCGAGATAATCAAATACCTTGAAAATGGTTCGAATATCACACTGATTTCCCCTCGAAGGCTTGGAAAAACAGGTCTAATTTATCATATTTTTGATATTCTGGAAGAGATGGGAGGGGAGTATGAGACCTACTATATTGACATATATCCTAGTCATTGTTTCGAGGACATGATCACTTTGATGGCTGAGGCAATCTATTCAAATACGACAGGTCGATTGGCGGCCCGGTCATTCCTCGAAACACTTAAGTCGGTTCGCCCTGTCGTGACCACTGATCCGATCAGCGGAGTCCCTCAATTGTCATTCACTTTTCAGACCGATACTGAAAAGCGATATACCCTTAAAACTTTGCTCGATTATCTCGAGGGTAGAAAAAAGAGAGTGATTGTCGCGATAGACGAGTTCCAGCAGATTCGGTCATATGACGGTTTGTCCGCTGAGGCGTTGCTCCGAACTTATATTCAGCCATTAAGGAATGTCCAGTTCATTTTCAGCGGCAGCAAGAGACACGTGATGGCCGATATGTTCACGGGAGAGAAGAGCCCTTTCTACGAGAGTTCGGCTATGTATCCCATTGGCAAGATCGATCCGGTTGTTTATTCCTCATTTATTCGGAAGCAGTTCTGTGACAATGGGAAAACCATCACGGAAGAAGCTGTGGGATATATTCTCGAATGGACCAGGAGACATACCTTCTACACCCAGTTCCTATGCAACAGGGTGTTCCTCGGCACAAGAAAAGAAGCGACTTTGACTGAAGTTTTTGTCGCCATCGACACGATATTCAAGGAAAATAGTGACGCTTTTCTTGAGCGGCGGAACTTGTTGACTCAGAGGCAGTGGAATTATCTTATAGCCGTAGCGAAGGAAGGGGAGTTGGCCCAACCGACTTCCAATGAATTCCTTCAGAAATATAGCCTCGGTGCCCCTTCGTCGTCCTTGAGGACACTTGAGACACTGGTGGATAAGGAATTGATTCTGGAGACTAAATCCACGTCAGGAAACACGTACAGCGTGTATAACGTCTTCTTTTCCAGGTGGTTGGAGAGGTTATGAGGGGCGTACATGGCATCTAAGATTACTTCATAATTTGCTTGTAACACGAATAGATGGTTGAATTCAATAGCGGAATCTCACCTTCGACGCCAACGACCTTAACGTTATCTGCTGCCAGTGGAATGTAGTATGTCGCTTCACCTTTCTTGGTGGGCTTGAAAAGATGAAGTTCTTCTTTGACTCCACACGCCTCAAGGGCCTTCATTACCTTGGTCTTAATCGGACGAAAAGTCGATGATACCGTAATGTCGGGGAAGTGGCTTTCTCTGTTGCTTACCATATGATAAGCCTCTATGTACATTTTCTGAATCTTTGCGGATCTGTCTCTGTCATAGTCTCATCAAAGCATACATTGAAGGGACGTACCCAGGGAGTGTTTCTGAAGAAATAGGGCAGTAGTGAAGGCTATGAAAGAGAAAAAGAAGTTGAAGCAGAGGAGACTCAGGATCACTGAGGATGATTATATTTTGGCGAACAGGCGCGCGGCAAGGGCAGAGGAAATTGAGCTTCACGGTCGTCCCGTCTCATTCCGAAAGATGTTGCACAAATCCAAGAAAACCTATAATCGTAAGCGCCTGAAGGATTTCAAGCTGGAAGGAGAGTGATACCGCAGTACCATGAGTCTGCACCGCGATATAGGAGATCGTGCCTATGTCGCGGTGTGGCTTTTTTAAAAGAACTGGGGAGAGTTGTTTGGAGTTCAGAAACCAGACCCTGTCATTCTGAGCGTAGCGAAGAATCTTTTCGGGATGAGTTATTTTACAGACCGGGAGCAGCCCAAGTCGCATCCCAATGGCCTGTAGCGCATTTCAACTTGCGAACAGGCTTACCTCACCATCTCCCTCAGAACCGCTTCGACCGAGTCGGTGGTTTGGGAGACCATCTGAAGGATGCCGGGAGTGGCGTCACTCATAGCGATGGGGTAGCCTGCCATGGCCAGCAGGGGAGCGTCGTTCTCATTATCTCCGAAAGCCATGCATTCGGACGGCTTGATTCCCAGATGGTTAAGTAAGACTTCCATTGCGGTGGCCTTGTTGACGTCCTTGGGAGTCATGTCCAGCCAATCGGAACCACTTGTCTGAACCGTGCACAAGGAACCATACCGCTCACGCCAAGGAGTTACATCTGTCAAGCCGTTTTCACGGAACATGGACACTTTGAGAATAGGATCCTTGACCTCGGAGATATCAGATATTCTTTCGACCTGGACCCTGACCGTGTCCCTCATGTGATAGAAAAACCTGTCCTCTTTCGGTATAACGAACTGGGTCCAGGCCGTGCTGATGAGTAATTCCCCGTTCCCATTCTCAAGAATATCCATCGACAATGCAGGGATAATCAATATCTGCTACTGTATGGAACTTCTTGAACTGCCCTTGAAAGGAAATTACAATCCAAATTACTATAAGCTGTATTTTCGTGATACAGGCTTGCTTATCGGCTCTCTGGAAGATGAAGTGCAGAAAGATTTGCGTGACAACAAGAATTTCAATACTTACAAAGGTGCTTTGTATGAAAGTATCGTTGCGGATATGCTTGTGAAACAAGGCTATCAACTGTATTTTTACAAGAATGAAAAAAGTACAGTTGAAATGGATTTTTTTGTGAGGGACAGTAATTCATTGATACCCGTAGAAGTCAAGGCAAATGACAGTGCAACGGCTTCATTGAATAAACTGATACAAAGCGATAAATTTTCCGATATAAAATATGGAATAAAACTTGCCAACAAAAATATCGGTTGGAACGGCAGATTTTACACTATGCCCTACTTTTTGACATTTTTACTGAAACGCTTTTTATCGGAAGTAAATATGGACGATTTTGTAAGTCCTTATGATTTGAAAGCAATAGCACAAGCACATGAAGATTTGATAAATGGTGAAACGGTTAATCATAGCGATATTGATTGGAATTGATAAAAATAATATAATTATACAAATTATCATAAATATTTGTTAGATTACGAATTTTTGTGTATAGACACACTTTTTCGTAATGGTTTATATAAAAGTATCAAAATAAATATATTTAGAACAGTATCAAAAAGCACCCAAAAAGCAAAAATTTCGGGTGCTTTGTTTGTATATCAAATTAGATGGTCGGTTAATTTATAACTCACGACAGGAACATCACGAAGGTATCATAGATGATGCAATATTGGTAAGATAGCCTAAAACAGTCGCAAAGTTACCTAATCTTGAATTATCCGTAAACGTGCCGACAACTCCCAGACCTGTTGCAAGGTCTCCCAATGCACCAAATCCGACTGAGTATGCAAATGCCTCCATTTCACACACACAGGCTTTTATCTCGGCAAGTTCATCTATATCCTGGACGCGTACGACGATTTGGAGAAGGACGCGAAGTCCGGGAGTTTCAATCCGCTCCTCGCGTTCAGAGAGAGACCTGACCTTGACAGCTACGTGAAGGGGATCCTGACTATGACGATCTCGGAGAGTGCACGGCGGCTTTTGAGACACTTCCCATTGTGGAAAATGTTGATATCCTGAGAAATATACTGTATTCTGGAATATGGTGTAAGTTTAACGAAAGGGAAGGGAAGCGGAGCGGGACTGAGACCGCGGCGTTATCCCGGGAAAGGACCGCGCAAGATGAGTGATCCGTATAAGGTACTCGGTGTCTCCAGGGACGCCACTGACGATGAGGTCAAGAAAGCATACCGGACGCTGAGCAAGAAGTATCACCCGGATGCGAATATAGATAATCCCCATAAAGACAAGGCCGAAGAGATGTTCAA
>ONUG01000063.1 GCA_900320965.1 uncultured Bacteroidales bacterium
AGGGTGCCCGTCCCGACCTGCCCCAGGCGGTAGAGTTTGCCCACGTGGTCGAAACGGATGGCGATATCGGATTCCGGACTCATACGGTGTCCATGAAATTGCGTTCCACCCGGTTGAAGAGGATCAGGGGAAGGAACAGGGTGACGGTCATGAAGAGCGTGCTGTACAGGAGCCCGCCCCAGGAAAGGGACCCGCAGCCCAGGCAGCCGTACTTGACGGCCTCGAAGATGGGGGTCAGCGGATTGAGTTCCAGTGCCCAGCGGAACTTTTCGGAAGCCGCGCTGAGCGGATAGATGATGGGCGTGGCATACATGAAAAGCTGAAGTCCGAAGCCAACCAAATAGCGAAGATCGCGGTATTTGGAAGTCAGCGACGAGACGATCAACCCCCATGACAAAGCATGGAATGCCAGCATGAAGACAAGTATGGGGAATAGTAAAGCCGTCGCATTGATCGACACTGGTCCTCCGATAGCGACATAATAGACGTAGACTACTATGAAAAGCAGAAGTTGGATCAGCATCTTGATAAGATTGGAAGTCAGCGACGCCAGAGGCACCACCAATCTCGGGAAATACACTTTCCCGAATATTCCGGCATTGGCTGTGAATGTGTTGGACGCCCCATTGAAGCACTCCGAGAAGTAGTTCCACAACATGATACCGGACAGGTAGAACAAAGGCTGGGGCACTCCGTCAGTGGAGATCCCAGCCAAGCCTCCGAAGACGAACATGTACATCGCCGTGGTGAATATGGGCTGGATAAAGAACCAGAGAGGGCCAAGGATCGTCTGCTTGTAGACGGTGACGATGTCCCTCTTGACATACATGTACCAAAGGTCACGGTACCGCCAGATGCCCTTAATGTCGACATCCAGCAGCCGTTTCTCGGGCTTTATGACCAGAGTCCAGTCTTCCGCCATGCCTTAGTTCTCGCTCACTTCGTTGCCATAAGCGGTCTTACCATAGGCCGCCTTGCCGTAACCATAGCCATACCCGTAACGGCCTCCGTAACCATACTTGTGGTAACCATATCTATGATAGCCAATTTCGCCACCGGTACCATTGAGGAGGATTGAAAGGTTCTTGTAACGCTTCTCCTGGTACCATTGCTCGATCTCGGGAAGGAATGACTTGTCCATAACCTTGGCCCTGATCACGAAAAGGGTCTGGTCGACGTAGCGGTTCACAATCGAAGCGTCAGCCACTATCTCAACCGGCGGACAATCCACGAAGACATAGTCGTACTCTTCCCGAACGGTGTTCATAAGATGCTCAAAGCGAGGTGTATAGAGCAGCTCACTGGGATTCGGAGGAAGTTTGCCGCACGGCAGGACATCAATCTTGCCAAGCTTGACGATCAGGTCATGGAAGTCTTCATCCTTGCCGCTCAAGTAGGTCGATATTCCTTTGTGGGGAGCATCGACATAATCAGAAAGGGACGCTTTACGAAGATCAAGGTCGATCGCCAGTACTTTCTTTCCCTTGATCCCGATGGCTGTCGCCAGGTTAGCGGTGATGAAAGTCTTTCCTGATCCAGGATTCAGGGAGGTGAGCATTATGGTCTTGTGGGTCGAATCGTAACCGAGCATAAACTCGAGGTTGGATCTTGCGACCCTGAAAGCCTCATTCATCACATCACGGTTCTTCTCTGCCACCAACACCTCAGGAACAACAGATTTGCCGTCCTTGCTCTTCTTCTTTCCCTTTTTCTTTGATTTGGCGGCTGCAAGAGGAATCTCGCCTGCAAAAGGTACTGTCAATTGCTTGAGGTCCTCACGGCCTTGGACAGTTGACTTCAACAACTCTGTCAGAAGGATAATCACCGCAGGAATAGCCAATCCGATGAGAAGAGCAATCATGTAGATACTCCTAGGTACCGGGGAGACCGGAGACCAGCTGCCATGAGGCGGCTCGATCAACTGTGTGTTGTAGGCCGTAAACGCCTGCGAGAGCTCGTTCTCTTCCCGCTTCTGAAGCAGGAACATATAGAGTTGCTCCTTGACCCTCTGGAGCCTTTCAACAGAAAGAAGATATTTCGCCTGCGAAGGATTGGCAGCGACCTTGCCATAAGCCTGGTTTTTTGTGACCTGAAGATTTGTCAATGTCGTCTGCATCACAGCCAACTCACTGTTCATGGTGATCAGCAGCGTCTCGCGCATCGAGCGGATCTGCCGGTCATACTCCATGATCCTAGGGTTCTGGAGGGAGGCGTGGGCAAGGTGGTTATTCCTTTCCATCAACGTGCTGTTGTACTGTGCGATTCCCCTCTCTACTAGAGCGCTGTTCATGCCAGATGTGTAAGGGATCTGGGAGAACATGTTGCTCTCATCCATGACAAAATCTCTGACAGAACGTAGCAAACGCATAGTATTCTCCAAACCAATTGATTGTCTCTCGGCTTCGGTGGCTTCAGAAAGAGCCATTCCGCCCGCTTGACCAATGTCCAGGATAAGGTGTTCTGATTTGTAACTCGCAATTCCCTGGTCAACATCGCCCAACTCATGCTCAATCACCCCAAGTCTCTCTTTAATGAACTCGTTGGCGCTGACTATCCTCCGGTTACGATCCATCATCCAGTTCTCGTTATAAACTGAAACAAGAGTGCTCAGGACATCCTCCGCCCTAGCGGCAGAAACATCATTGTAGCTGATGTCTATTATGGTCGCTCCCTGGCTGCGAAGGCGAGGATAAATATGCCATTGAACCCTATTAGTTGCCGATGCCATGTTATAACGCTCGACATCCAAGCTGCTCTCTGCTTTCTCTTTGTAATAGGGAGAAGGGAACACAGTCAAAAGCCCGGCAGGCGTCTGGAGAGTGTCGCCCAAACGCATCGCGAGAGTCTCCTCCGAGAACGTTCCGCCACGTCGCATGGCGCTCAGAACGACAGTGCTGTCCTTGGCCAGATCCACATGGACTGCCGCCGACTCATTGTCATTCAGATCAAGGAATTTGACATTGAAGGGCAATGAAATACCGTAAATGGTTTTCTTATAGAACGGCCCCGGAAGCAGATAGTCGACATCCAGATTAAGCCGCCTGACTATCTCACCCGCCACAACACTCGTGTTCATCATCAAAATCTCATTAGTGAGGTTGGAGGGGGTCTGGGTGATTCCCAATTCCTTTAAGGTCTCATCACCACTGTTCGCATCCGACTTGATCAGGATGGAAGCCGTGCGGGAATAAACTGGAGGAGTCTTCTGGATCTTGAGGTAAGCGACACCGAAGGCCAGTGCGAGGGAAAGCAAGAACCAGTACCAGTTCCTCAGAATCAAGCCCAGGATATTCTTTATTGTCCAGGAGTTGCCTGATGTTGCAGTCGCCTGCCTGGACGGCATAGAGCCGTTGTTAGGAGTCCTTTCCATATTTATTCAGCTGTTTTTCCTTGCTTATCGATAAACGTCCTTATAAATAAATAGAACGAAATCACGCTAGTGATACTGGACATCCAGAAGCTCGGATTCCTCGTCTGGTTGGCCATAAGGGTGGATTGATTAGCCTTCAATGCTGTCGGTTCAACATAGATCATGTCATTCTGCTGAAGGTAGTACACCGGAGAATTGTAAACACTTTGTGGATTGGTCAGATCGACGAAATAAGGAGTCTGAACTCCGTTCTCAGTCCTCAAGACCATGACATTGTCCCTACGCCCACTGATCGTCAAGTCCCCAGCGAGGGCAATCGCCTCCATTATGGTGACATTGTCCCGCGGGATAGCGATCCTGCCGGTATGGCCGATCTCTCCAAGTGCATAGAACGACATATCAAAGTATTCAACTTGAACAGTGGGATCTGAAAGTAGCTGTCCAGCCAAAAGCCTATACTTGATGAGATCCGCAACCTCAAGACGGGTTTTACCGCTAACCTTAATCCTTCCAAGAACAGGCATCTCTATCTCGCCATTCTTGTCAACCGTGTAAGGATGTCCTCCACCACGATTCCCGCTTCCGTAAGAACCACTGGTGTAAGAGTTATATGTTCCATACCCTGATCCTTCATAAAGATTGAACATGGAGGAAAGTTCCCTGTCACGACTGAAAACGGAAATCTGAAGCCTGTCGCCCGGCTTTAGAGTCAAATCCTGAGTCTCTTGTATCCTGACCGGAACCTCACCGGGCAGATCCCTCAGATAAGCGATTTTCGGCACAGTGCTGCACCCCGCCGCCAGGAAGACGGCCAGTAATGGCAGGAGAAACCATAAAGAATTATTCTTCTTGTCCATAGGTGTTATTTAATACGTTATGATACAACTTAAGCACTTGGCCTTCAAGAGTTTTCTTAAAAAAAGCCAAGGATTATGGAAGCCACCGGGGACACTTTTCCCGGCTCCGGAATCTCTCCTATCCAAGACAAAATCCGTCTTCCAGCCACGGCAAAGGCACATTTGCCCCTACCGCAACAAAAGACAAATTTAAAAATAAAACCGAGAAAAACTATACCTAAGTATATATACTTTGGTATAATTATAAGATAATCTCGCGCAGCGCGAGGACATTCTCCTCCCTAGTAGCCCAACTCGTGACAAACCTCACGGCGATCCTGTCATCGTCGACAGGACACCAGTCCTCGAAACGGACTTTCGAGTGAAGCTCGGCGGCCCGCTGGCGACTCATCACAAAAAACTGCTGGTTGGTCGGAGAATCGATGAAAGTCTCATAGCCTTTCTCAATGAATATTCCTTTAAGAAGGCTTGCCATCTCGTCGGCATGGCGAGCGATCTGAAAGTAGCGGCCGTCAGTGAAAAGAGTGTCAAACTGGAGGCCCAAAAGACGTCCCTTGGCCATCAAGGCACCGTGCTGTTTGATGGTCGTGAAGAAATGAGCCGGAGCTCCACAAGTGAAGACGACAGCCTCACCGAACAAGGCTCCAACCTTGGTTCCCCCGACATAGAAAACGTCGCAAAGCGAAGCGAACTCCTTGATTCCTATGTCATTCCGATTGCTCATAAGACCGTACCCGAGCCTCGCCCCATCGATAAAAAGAGGAATAGAATATTCCTGGCAGACAGAATGGATCGCCTCCAGCTCTGCCTTGGAGTAGATGGTACCGAACTCAGTGGGGAATGAGATGTAGACCATCCCGGGAATGACCATGTGCTCAAAGGTTCCGTCAGCATAAAACGCTTCGAGATAAGCCTTCAGCTCTCCGGCGTCCATCTTTCCCTCATGATCCGGCAGAGTCAGCACCTTGTGGCCGGTGTACTCCACAGCGCCGCTCTCGTGGACACCGATATGCCCGGTCCGCACAGCGATTACCCCTTCATACTCTCTAAGCAAAGAAGCGATCACAGTAGAATTTGTCTGCGTTCCCCCTACAAGGAAAAACACATCGGCATCGGGAACCCCGAAAGCTTCCTTTATCCTACTCTTAGCGCTCTCGCTATAATGATCATTACCGTAACCGGGAGTCTGCTCGAAGTTGGTCTCCTCCAGGCGGCTGATGATGGAAGGAGAATATAGCGATTAAATCTGTCTCGTGCGGTTATCAACAATCTTTGTTGATAACTTTTCTAAAATAATGGCCGGACCTTGCTTGTACCTCTCGCCGATTCTGTCTAATTTAGCACAATTTAAATCATTAAAAGTATGAAGAAAGTCTTATTACTCTTGCTTCCGCTAGCCCTCGCGCTTGCAGGGTGCAAGTACGACGACACAGAAGTCTGGGAGGAGATCAACTCCCAGAAAGCCAAGCTGACCGCACTGGAGGGCACTGTCAGCTCGATGAATTCCAACATCGGATCACTCCAGACCCTCATCCAGGCCGTGCAGCAGAAACTGACTGTCAATGGAATCACCAAGACCGATGACGGCTACATCATAGCCTTCTCCGACGGCACCTCCGCCAGCATCAACAACGGCAAGGACGGCGTCAACGGCAAGGATGGCGTCAACGGCAAAGACGGTAAGGACGGCAAGGACGGCGTCGACGGAAAGACGCCCCAGATCGGAGCCAAGGCCGGAGAGGACGGGACATATTTCTGGACCGTCAACGGCGAGTTCCTTAAGGACGCTGACGGCAAACCCGTCTCCACCAGCAATACCCCAAAAGTCAAGATCGAGGAAGACCAGTGGATGGTCTCCTACGATGGCGGTGCCTCCTGGGCAAAGGTCGAAGGCCAGGGCCCTTCCGCCACATGCGTCTTTGAGGGAGTCACCACGACCGGAAATGACGCTGTCTTCACCCTCGCCGACGGCACTGTCATCACAGTTCCACTTACCGGCGCCTTGAAAAAACTCCAGCTTGTGTTCGACGAGAGCGTCTTCGCCTCGATGCGTAACGGCGAGCTTCTCAGCACAGCCTACACCATCGAAGCTCCCGAAGGAGCCAAGACCAACCTCGAGACTTTCGAAAGCAATGGATGGACTGTCACCTTGAGGCCGTCTGACGAGAAGAGCGGTAGGATCTCAATCAAGGCTCCTGAGAAAGTCACTCCCTCCAAGATACTCTTCCTCCTTACCGACGACAACGGAGGTTCCTTCATCAAGATCATCAACATCGGTCTTAACGAGTCTGAGAAACCCACCATCAAGACTGAATACACAGTTGATTTCCAGGGTGGTGAGGTCATCATCCCGCTCGTCTCCTCGACTGCTGAACTGAGCGAGGGCGCTGATTGGGTTGAGGTTGTCTCCGTCGGCGAGCAGGTGGTCCTGAAGGTGGCCGCCAACGAGTCTTATGACAGAAGGAACGCCACGGTTACCCTCGAGGATGGCACTGCCATTTCACTCACTCAGATCACCGAGGATGCTATTGTCCTCAGCAAGGAGGTCATTGAGATCGACGGCCGCCGCCAGCTCGTCGCTTTCGTTGTCAACGCCAACATCCCTGTCAAGGCCACTGTGACCGAAGGTTCCGACTGGCTCAGCGTCTCTCCCACAACGAGAGCCCTGACCGAGAAGATATTCACATTCACCGCTAAGAGGAACAGCACAGAGGCCGCTAGAACGGCGACAATCGAGTTCACCGGACAAGAGATCAAGAAGACCTGCACTGTCAACCAGGCCGTCTTCACAGGCGATCCTTCCATGGACGTGACTGAGGCCGCCGCTGGTGACGAGGGAGACGAGGTCACCCTCAAGAGCTCCCTGATCGTCGCCGGGACGACTGACGGCTACGTTGTCTCCGACGGCAACAGCTACCTCTTTGTCCAGGATGCCTCCAACGCGCCCCAGTGGGCTGGCGACTCCGTCAAGTTCGAGGCTGTCTCGACAAGGTTCCACGACCTTCCTGCCCTCGGTTCTGTCAAGAACTTCACGACCGTCTCCGAGAAGAACACAGTCAAGGTCTCCGGCACGGACATCACTTCCAAAATCGGCACCTTCAGCACCGAAGTCCCGACCGCTGTCAAGGTCACAGGAGACTTGGTCGTCGACAAATCCGGCAACTACAACCTCATTGTGAAGGGTTCAGAGAAGAAGGTTAGCATCTACAAGCCAGGCGCTTACACCGGCCTGCAGAGCTACAACAACCACAACATCACCCTGACCGGTATCTACTATGGCGAGACCAGCGGTGTCATCAACATCATCGCGGTGTCCTACATAAATAACGGAATAACCCTTCATGAAGGAGATCCCGTGACGGTCGAGAACTTCATCAGTTATGCCAACACCGAAGTCAAACTGAAACTCACCGGAACAGTCAGCAACTTCGTCAAGAGCTCATGCCGGTTCGATCTTACGGACGAGTCCGGTTCAATCTACGTCTACTCAGTCAGCAACAAGAACGAATGGTCCTCCAAGATCAAGAATGGCGGTACTATCGAGCTGATTGGAAAGTACCAGTTCTACGAGAAGGACTCCAAGCACGAGGTTGTCGACGCTGAAATCCTCTCCTTTACCACCAGCTCGTCGACAAAAGTCTACAATTACCAAAAGGCCACAAACGTAACTTCTGGCAAATCCTACCTGATTGTCGCTCTGGATGGTTCCAAGGCTTATGTTGGAGCGCCGATCACAAGCAATTTCGGCTACATAAACATCGAGGAGGCCACCGACAATAGTGGTGTGATCTCTATGCCTTCCAAGGCCAATGAGTATGTTATCACTTCGACCAACGATGGCTACACCATCGCTCAGTCCGACGGTAAATTGCTCTATCAGACCGGCTCATACAACAGTTTCAATGTGTCTGCTTCTCCTTCAAACGGACAATACTGGAATATTACCATCGCAAGTGATGGAGCCGCGACCATAACAAATTCCTCGGTCAACAAGTACGTCCAGTATTCCGTATCCCACACCTCATTCGGTTCTTACGCCACAGCTCAGAGCGGCGCCCTGATGCCGGTTCTCTACGAATATATAGGTGAGAGTGAAAGCCAAGGAGGTGACGTACCTGGAGGTGATGAGCCGGGTGGAGAGCCTGTGGACGGCAAAGTGTTCCAAAAGGTCTCAGCGAGCCAAAGCGATTGGTCCGGAGAATACTTGATCGTCTATGAGGATGGTAAACTTGCCCTTGACGGAAGCCAGGACGACCTTAAGGGCACTCAGTCCGCCCCTTGCGTTATCTCTGTGTCAATTTCTGGTAACACGATCGCCGCGACAACGGCGACTGTCGCCTCGACTTTCAAGATAACCAAGAACGGTAGCGCTTACACCATCACTAGCAAATCCGGTCTGCCTATCGGTAATACCTCAGACAGCAACAACCTCCTCTGCGCCAAGAGCGGAACCTATACCAACGCCATATCCTACGATTCAAGCGAAGGAAGTGTTGACATCAAGGCTGTAGAAGGTAACAGCCATCTGAGATTCAACAGTTCGGCGTCAGGAGGTTTCTTCCGTTACTACAAGAACGCTTCCTACAAGAACCAGAAGCCCATCCAACTCTACAAACTTGTGAGCCAGTGATTGATGTTTTACTGACAAACGAGGCGCCCCATCCGGAGCGCCTCGTTTATTTTATTGAAGTTACCTGCCAGATGCTGAGATAATGTCCCGCAGGCGAGTATTGAAAGCACCCTGGGCGAGAAGGTTCTCAAGGGTAGTGTGCATCCTCCAGCGCCAGTAGTGACGAGGATTAGCCGGCACATTGATCCTCTCATCGGCCGGATCACCCTGATAACGGACCGTCCCGTCAATCGACAACCAATCCTGGAGCGGCAAGATACAGAACATCGAAGGCGACTCCAAGTGCTGCTTGAGAATCAGCTCGCAGATCCACGGCTCACAGACAGCGGGAGCATTCCCCTCGCAATGAAGCATCTGATGGAAATATTTGGAAGTCAACTCCCTGTCCTCTTCCCACCAAGCCCTAAGCGACGAAGTGTCATGCGAACCAGTAGTGCACACCGAAAGATACGGGTACCTTGACGGTTCTCCAAAAGCATCCTCCGGCGACTTCGGCATCCTCTGAACCTCAAGCGACAAAATCTTGAGCTCATCCATCACCTCCGGCACACAAGCCGGAATCATTCCAAGATCCTCACCGCAAGCGAGCATCCCGGTCGAATCCAGCAGAGCGGGAAGCTTCCGCATCGCCGTCTCTTTCCAGAATGAATTGTGACGACGATAGAAGAAATCGTTATAGAGCTCATTGTAAGCGTCTTTCTTCCAGCCTTCAAGAGCCTCAAAAGAAGCGGTCTTCTGGGACGAGATTCTAGGGTGATACCACCCGGGACGATGCGGATCAGGAACGAAAAGTTCCGACTCGGGGTCAAATCCTCTTCCACGAAGCTCATCTGAGGAATATGGCAAAGCCGGATTGAAGTGTCCCAAGAGGCCAGACTTGATGCCCAGCGGAATCTCCCAGATCCGGAAAAATCCGAGGATATGGTCAATCCTGAATGCATCGAAGTATTCACTCATCTTCTTTAGACGGGCCTTCCACCAGCCATAGCCATCCTTAGCCATTTCCTCCCAGTTGTACGTCGGGAAACCCCAGTTCTGGCCATCCTCAGAAAAAGCATCCGGCGGAGCTCCAGCTTGTGAGTCAAGGTTGAACAATTCGGGGTATTGCCAAGCGTCGACGCTGTCCCGGCTAATGCCGATCGGGAGGTCTCCCTTGATCGCAATTCCCTTTGAATGAGCGTATTCCACAGCATCCTTGAGCTGACGGTCAAGACAGAACTGCTCCCAGCAGTAGAAATCCATCTTCTCGCCATTGACCTTACGGAAAGCCTCAACACCGCTCCTGGAATACACACTCAGTTCAGTCCACTTACCGAATTCGGGAGTACAGTTAATATCCCTCAGCACACAGAAGGCCGCATAAGGGACGAGCCAATGTTCATTAGCCGAGAAGAAAGATTTATATTCCTCACTTTGAAGCACTTCCGGACCAACTTTCTCAAAAGCTTCCACCAGCAGCCGGGTCTTCTCGTTGTTCACTCGCTCGTAATCGATCTGAGGAAGAGAATTGAGCTCCCGTTGGAGTGCCTTGTATGCTTTATTAACCTTGACGCCAGCTTCCGGCAGGGAGATGAACTGCGGATGGAGAGCGAAAGTGGAATTCGCGTTGTAGGGGTAGGAGTCCGTCCAGGTACGGGTCATTGTCGTGTCATTGATTGGAAGAATCTGTATGACACTTTGCCCGGTCTGGGCCGCCCAATCGACAAGCTTTTTAAGGTCTTTGAACTCTCCGACACCGAAACTGTCTTCCGACTTAAGCGAGAACACTGGAATCGCGACACCGGCTCCTCTCCATGGAGCACGCTCAAAAACAGGCTCCCTTTCCTTTATAACCTGAAGGGTCCCTTCACCGGCGCCAAAGTAGAACCTCCTGTTCTCTCCAGCCTCCCAATACTTTGGCCGGCCAGAAGCGTCGTCTATAATAACAAACTTATATTCAAAAGGTTCCGAAGGATCAAGATAGCCACTCCAAAGCGTCCCTTGGGCTCTGGACCTGTGCAGAGGCACGAACTTCGTCCAGTCGCCAAACAATGTCCCGCTCCCAGTCACCGACAAGCGTCAGAGACGGGTCGTAGGGAATCCGCCTGTCAAACAGCGCCTTCATATGGCCTCTTGAGCGGTTGACGGCATGCGTGCTTTCTGTCGGCCCGGTAATCATGCCGATCTTCTCATTCCCGTAATCCAGAAGCCGTAAGGTAAGATCATAGGCTGCCTTTTCTTCATTATAGATCACAGAAGGGATTTTCTCATCCCCGCTGTATCGCTGGAACACACGCTCAACGAAATAGCAGGACAGCCAGACCGAGATCACCGGACTGAAATCCACCTTCCAGACTCCATCATGGATGTAGCTCATGGGAGTCTGCTTGCCGTCCGGAGACACCAAGGAAAGCGACTCTCCGGGAACGGTGAAATATTCAATACTTATTATAATACGCATAACAAAAACTACGGCGGCCTTATTCCGCCATTAAACCGCAATATAGCCAAAATATCCGAAAATGAGTATCTTCGCGGCGGACAATCACAAATCAATGGACAGAAAGGATATTGAGATAATGGCGCCCGCAGGCAACTTCGAATGTCTTGCGGCAGCGATCCAAGGCGGGGCTGACTCAGTCTATTTCGGCGTGGGGAGACTCAACATGCGGTCTCACTCCGCCAATAACTTCTCTCCGGAAGACCTTCCCAAGATCACAAGCATCTGCCGGGAAGCTGGGGTCAAGACCTACATGACCCTTAACATCGTCCTCTACAACGAGGATCTTGAAGCGATGAGGGAAGCTCTCGACGCCGCCAAGGAAGCCGGGGTAGACGCCATCATCGCCTCGGACATGGCGGTGATCTCATATTGCCGCAAAGTCGGGCTTGAAGTCCATGCCTCGACCCAGCTCAATGTTTCCAACATAGAGGCCCTGAGGTTCTGGGCCGGATTCGCCGACGTAGTTGTCCTTGCCAGGGAGCTCAACCTTGGGCAAGTGAAAAAGATTTCGGAAGCCATTGAGGCTGAAAAGATAACAGGTCCGTCAGGACAGCCTCTCCGCCTTGAGATGTTCGCCCATGGGGCACTTTGTATGGCTGTTTCAGGCAAGTGCTACCTGAGCCTCCACAATTGTGGCCACTCAGCCAACAGGGGCGACTGCTACCAGATCTGCAGGAGAAGCTACGACCTGACTGACATTGAGACCGGAGAGATGCTTGAGATAGACAACCGCTACATCCTCTCTCCAAAGGATCTTTGCACGATCGAGTACCTCGACAAGATGATAGACGCTGGAATAAAGGTATTCAAGATCGAGGGTAGGGCAAGGTCCGCCGAATATGTGAAAAGAGCGGTCAAATGCTACCGGGAAGCCGCTGATGCGATTTGCGGCGGGACCTTCACTCCCGAACTTGCCGCCAGCTTGAAAGAACAATTGTCAGAGGTGTTCAACAGGGGATTCTGGGATGGCTGGTACCAAGGAGGGAAGATGGCCCAATGGAGCGAGATCTACGGAAGCCATGCGACCCGGCGCAAAACCTACGTCGGGAAAGTCACCAACTGGTATGACCGTCTCAGTGTGGCGGAGATCCAGATCGAGTCATATTCCATCAAGATTGGGGATGAGTTCCTTGCCATAGGACAGTCCACGGGGGTGTACGAGGGCAAGATAGACGAGATACGTGTCGACCTGAAACAAGTCCCGGAGGCTGTCAAAGGAGATCTCTGTTCAATTCCGGTGTCATTCCCGGACGATTGGAAAGGCGACCGCAAGCTTCGCCGTGGCGACCGGATCTACCTCTGGGTAGAAACAGGAGAGTGAACGAACTTTCTCGGCCCCTCAATCGAGCGCCAATAATCCGAATCGAAGTCCGAAGGATGCCTGTAGGGTCCCTCATGGTCGATCGTGAACGAAAGGTACGTTATCTTGTACCCCTGCGACAGGAACATCCTCTCGTAGAACGTCTGAACCTCATACAACGCCGATGACCTCCCGGCAGTGGAGGTGTTCCCATAAAGGTCAGTAGTGGAATCGAGGATGGTGAGGTCATTCTCGAGGGCAACGGCCTTTGAATATTCGTGAAGAAAACGGCTGTCTGTCTTGAGATGGATAATGCCTCCCGGCTTAAGGAACTTACGGTAACGTTCCAGGAAAAGAGGACTCGTCAAACGGCTGTTCTCACTTTTGAGTTGCGGGTCCGAGAACGTCAGCCAGATCTCACTGACCTCCCCTGGACCGAAAAACGCCTCGATAAACTCAATTCTTGTCCGGAGGAAAGCGACATTAACAAGGCCTTCCTCGGTCGCTGTCTTGGCACCCCTCCAAAGCCTGGCGCCCTTAATGTCGACCCCGATGTAGTTCCTCTGCGGAATCCGCTTCGAAAGGTCGATCGTGTACTCGCCCTTACCGCACCCGAGTTCAAGGACAATCGGTTGATCAGCCTTGAACATCACCTCGTTCCAATGGCCCTTGACAGGATGGTCATGCAGCCTCAGCCCTTCTGAAGGCTCTCCGCTCTTGTCGAGCACCTTTGAGGCATCCGGCTGAAGAAGGCATGAGAATGTCTCATTCTCGGCGAATTTTCTAAGTTTATCGTGTCCCATCTTCTCTTCGTAATATAATACCCACACCCCTGACCGCCTCGGGGGAATTCACAACCTTCGCTTTAAGTCTCCACTCTCCCGGAGCCAGTCCCCGCACCCCCTCGTAGGGTGTGATCATGTCCCTTGTGTAATAGTCCCCTCCCGCAGGCAAAGAAGATAGCACCCTGACCGTGTCGGTGATGATCGAGTCAGAGGGGGAAAACCACCTGAGGTCCAAGACAATATCCTCAGAGGAGAAGCGTTCGAAGGCAGCCCTCTCCAGTTTTGTGAAAAAATCCATTGAATACGTGACGGTAGAGTCACAGAGATCCAGGCTGAATGAATATGTGTCGCCGTACTCGGCGTTCTCTCTCATCTGAAAGAACTCACGGGACCGCGGCTGGGAACAACCCACAGCCACGACGGCAAGGACAAATGCGAGGAAACGGCCGCGCATGACACCTTAAGACTGCTCCCTGCGGGGACGATGGCCCTTGCCACCACCACCGCGGTTATCCCTTGAGCGACCTCTGTTCTTCCCTTTGGACTTCTTAGGCTTATCGAACCTTGTGATGCTGTCGTCCCCGACAGCAGAGATGAACTGCGGACCGATCGGCTCAGGATTATTCTTCAGTGACTCCGGTTTTTGTCCGTTCCTGTTCATCATGATGACCTCACGAACCTCCTCGGCGGTGAGAGGGAACACATTGGACAAAGAACCCTTCTCGTAGGAGAAATACATCGTCTCCTGGAGTATGTCTGTCTTGACCAGGTACACCGGTCCATCCTCAAACTCCAGAGGCTCAACGACTTTCGGAATTCTGGACTGGGCGTCCATGTAATTGGCGACCTCGTAATTGAGGCAGCACTTGAGTTTACCGCACTGTCCGGCGAGTTTCTGCGGATTGAGGGAGAGATCCTGCACACGGGCGGCGGAAGTCGAGATCGACTGGAAATTGGTGATGTAGTTGGCGCAGCAAAGTTCCCTTCCACAGACTCCAAGCCCACCGATCAAGCCAGCCTCCTGACGGGCTCCGATCTGCTTCATCTCGATCCTGATCCGGAACTCCTCAGCATAGACCTTGATCAACTGGCGGAAATCCACACGACCGTCGGCAATGTAGTAGAAGATCGCTTTTGTGCCATCTCCCTGGAACTCCACATCCCCGATCTTCATGTCAAGCCCAAGCTCAGCGGCTATCCTGCGCGCCTGGATCATGGTCTCAGTCTCCCTAGCGATGGCTTCCTGCCACTTGGTGATGTCGAATGGCTTGGCCCTGCGATAGATCTTCTTGAGCGGAGTGGTCTCAGGGTCGACACACTTGCACTTCATCTGACGCCCCACAACAGGTCCCTCGAGGGTGACTATCCCGAGGTCATGGCCATTAGCCGCCTCGACAATGACAAGGTCGCCCGTCCTGATCACCTGCCCGGACGCATTGACGTATATTCCTTTACGGGTGTTCTTGAAACGGACCTCGAAAAGATCCTTGAACTGCTCTTGGGTGACACCCTTGAGCCAGTTGTAAGACTCAAGCTTGCAGCACCCGAGGCGGTACCCGCAATCATATTCGCCGGTCTCGCTGTCCTTAGTGACTGCACAGCCGCGGCTGCAATCAAACTTCACATTCTCGTTGTCTATATTCTCCATCCCAGTCGTCAATATAAAGTGTACATCCTCCCGACAAGATCGCTGAAGACAATCTTCTGGGAGACATTCCGGTCGATCATGAGCCGAGCCCTGTCAAGACAGGACAGTGCCTGTCTGGGGAAACTCTTTTTCCCATTTGAGGCTACCCTGGCGACCCATTCTTCTTCCCCAGGCACCAATCCAGCTATCCCGGGAAGACCTTGCTGGACCAGGAAGACCTTGCGAAGGACGTCCGACGCGAATTTACAAAAAGCTTTCTGTTTTTCCCTAGAAGGCAGTGCCGCCATGGCATCACCAAAAGTCAGAGCAGTGACAAGATCTTTTGACTCAATGGCTTCCATCAATCCAACAAAGATCTCCTCATACTCTTTCCTTCCCTCTTCTCCTGACAAATACAGAAGCGCGGCGCCCACACTGCCTCCAGACATGGCTGCGGCCAGCTCCGCTTCACCCTGATCCTTTCCAAAACGGCTGACAAGGATCTGGGCTACCTCCTCCTTCGTCCCAGGATGGATCCGAAGGGCCTGGCATCTTGAGGATATTGTCTGAAGGACTTTTTCCGGAGCATGAGTGATCATGATGAAAACGGTCTTCTCCGGAGGCTCCTCGACCGCTTTTAGCAAACGGTTCGCCGCAGTGGCATTCATTTTCTCAGGCAGGTAGACCACCACAGCCTTCCAACCGCCTTCAACCGGGGAAAGGTAAACAGTCTCAAGCACTTCCTTAGCCTCAGCGTTATTGATCACAGTCTGTTTCCCCTCGACTCCAAAGGCATCATTGACCTCTGACTCCAAAGAATAAGGATTGGCCTTCATCAAGTCTCTCCAATAGCCCAGGAAAAGATCAGCTCTGAGTTTGTCCACCTTTTCCTTGACCTTCGAGCCCGCCGCGACAGGATAGACATAATGGACATCAGGATGGATCAGTCCGCAGACTTTGCGCTCGCTGGACATCAGCTCCCCAAGGAAAGCTAAAGCGATCTCCATCGCCCCGCACCCATCATTCTCATAGAACATCATAGCATGGGGAACACGACCCTCGCGGATCATGCCCTCAAGGGCCGACAGGGCCTCTTTGTTTCCTATGACATCCCTAAGCGTCATTTGTCTCTGCTCGCGGTGAACACCGCTATTTTCGCAAGATAATCTTTTTCTTCCGAATTAGGAAGAGAATCAAGGGCGGAAATGGCCTTCCTGACATAGTCTTCAAGACGAGAAGCGGCACGCCCGACGCCATCCCATTCCAAGACGAAATCCCTGATTTCCTTTATGTTGTCAGGACTGGAAGGAATATTCCTGACAAGGTCCCTGACCCGTTCATCCTCAGCCTTCCCAGCTGCGGCAAGGGCTTCCAATAGCGGAAGAGTGATCTTCCCCTCCTTCAGGTCAGCCCCGACAGGTTTCCCGATCGAATGGCTTTCCGAATAATCCATGATGTCATCTTTGATCTGGAAAGCGATTCCCAGGCTCACACAGTACTCCCTGACCGCCTCAACCACCGCTTCCGAAGCTCCCACGGAGATCGCCGCGGACACGCCGGTTGCCTCAAACAAAGATGCCGTCTTGCTGTAAATGATCCTGAAATAGTCCTCGTCGGTGGTGTCGCAGCTGGAGGCCTTCTGAAGCTGGAGCATCTCACCCTCTGCCAAGTCACTGAGGGTTTTGGCGAATATCCTGATGACTTTATGGCCGTACATCCCCGACGCGAGAATGATCTCCATTGCCCTGACAAGCCAATAATCGCCGATCAACACTGAAGCGGGCCCACCAAGAATAGACATCACGGTCGGGACTCCCCTTCTCTGGGCACTGCTGTCAGCGACATCATCATGAAGGAGTGTCGCATTGTGAAGCAGCTCCGACGAGGCGGCAAAACGGATGCTGTCCTCCGGGAGGGCCTTCCCGGCGAAGCTCCCGCAAGCTCTCGCCACAAGCAGCGACAACATCGGCCTGACGCGTTTTCCTCCGCTCGAGAGGATTGACTCATTCGTGGCATCCAGTAGACGGATGTCACTCTTGAGGGTCGCGCGGATCAGATCCAGCGTGTCCGTCCAATCCTTACCAAGCAGTTTTCGGATCTCGTCAAGCATTGTTATTCAAGCACTTTAAGGGCTTCCTCAAGCTCATGGACAGTCTCAGGGAAAGAGATCATGTTCCTTGTCCTTAAGTCAAGCATCCCAGTCGAGACATAATGGTCCAGAAGGGCCTTAAGAGGCTCATAAAAACCATCGAGGTTCAAGGCGAATATCTTCCCGCCGTACAGATCCAGCTTGGCGAGGGTCAAGGTCTCTATCAGCTCATCCAGAGTGCCGATTCCCCCAGGAAGAGCGACAGCGGCACACGTCCCTTCCCTCATCAATTCCTTGCGCTCCGCCATCGAGGAGGTCCAGATGGTCTGAGTCAGGTCCGGGTAGACAACCCCGCCCATGAAACGGGGAATGATCCCGACATGAGACCCTCCGCAACGTACCACCTCATCAGCCAGACATCCCATTGTGCCCTTGACCGTACCGCCCGAGACAATGGTGTAACCAAGCGAGCAAGCCGCCCGGGCAGCTTCCCTAGCGGCTTGGTTGAATTTCTCGTCAATGTCGCGGCTGGCCGAGCAGAAGAAAACTATCTTGCGCTCCCTGGCCATAGAACTATCCATTAGAAGAATAAGGCCACGGAAACGGCGACTCCGTTGAAATTGTTTCCATCCAAGACACCGCCGATCGTCTCACCAGTCTTGGCGACATCGCTATTGTAGACAGAGCCGAAATTCCAGAAATACTTGGCGGAGACCTGAAGTTTCCAAATCTCGAGACCGGCGCCGAGGCTCAATCCGTACTCCATCCTCTGGAGTTCCTCGTTGATCGTGTTGTTGTGGCTCTTGTCACTGGCGGAAATCTGGTAACCGATGAATGGCTCGATGAATCCGTACGGACGGAAAGCCAGGAGATCCGGACCCCACTGGATCTGGACGGGGACCTCCAAATAGCCGACTTTAGTCTCGAAAGAGTTGCGGACATCCTTACTGGTAGAATTACCCCAATTGCTTAAACTCATACCTTTAACCTGGTAAATGGCTTCCGGCTGGATGGCGAATCCGCCGCCGAGGGGAATCTCAAAGGCAAGTCCGGCATGATACAATGAGATCGACTTGGTGTCCACATCCTTGACAGTGGATGAAGATGAAGTGAAACCAGCGACGATTCCCAGGCGGGAATCAGTGTAACTCTGGGCAGCGGAACCAACGCAGAAAGCGAAAACTCCGGCCACGACAGCTATAAATATCTTTTTCATCGCCTATACTGATTAATAACCGACAATAACTAAAGGATAGCGCCCAATTTGGCAGTGATCTCAGCCTTGGGAACATTGCCTACGAGTTTGTCAACAAGCTCACCGCCCTTGAAGAAGAGCAGTGTAGGAATATTCCTGATTCCGTACTCGACAGCGATGTCCTCGCAGTCATCGACGTTGCATTTGACGACGGCGACACGGCCTTCATATTCACCGGCAACAGTCTCAACAGTGGGACCGAGCATGCGGCAAGGACCGCACCAGGTGGCCCAGAAGTCAACAAGGACAACATTATTGGCGGAGAGGATCCCCGCGAAATTCTCATTGGTAGCTGTGATTTCCATAATAATTCAAAATTTACGCGTAGACACAAATATAATAAAAAACCGGGTCTTACCAAAATACGTCAGACCATCTTATCTACTGTCCAGCAAAAAGCCCTGAGGCCAAGATCCTGATAAGCCTTGTCCTTCGCGGCCAAAGCGTCCATGAGGTCGGAAGCCTTGGCATCATCCTGGACAATGGTCAGGATCGCGTAGTTCTGGGTCGGCCAGGCATGGTTGCCATAATGTGGCTCACCCTCGTACTCTCCCCTTCCCTCGATGTCGATCCATTGGGTGAATCCTCTCTGTCCATGAAGGTCAAGCAGCTCGACGATCTCGTCGCCGTAGGCTTGGTTATATGCTATGAATATCGCTTTCATATCTCTGAATATTAATTAGTTCAAGACTTGGAAACCTGAAGCTTCTCCTGTCCTTCGAGAGCTTTGCGTTTCTCCTGGCGGGCGGCAAACACGCAGTACACAGCCGGAATGAGGACGAGCGTGATCAAGGTCGAGAACGACAGACCCCAGCATACCGTCATACCAAGGGAACGCCACATCTCTGAGCCCTCGCCCCTTCCCAATGCCATAGGTAGCATACCGAGAACAGTGGTGAGCGTGGTCATGAGGATAGGCCTCAAACGGCTTCTGGCAGCGGTGACAGAGGCGTCGATCACGTTCATTCCCCTCTCCCTCATGAGGATGGTGTAGTCAATGAGCACGATACCGTTCTTGACGACAATTCCCAAAAGGATAATGATACCGATCATCGCCATGACTCCAAGAGCGGTCCCTGTGAGCCTAAGTCCAAGGATCACACCGATAAAGGCGAACGGAACCGAGAACATGATGACAAGCGGACTCATGAATGACTCGAACTGGGAAGCCATGACCATGTAGACCAGGATAATGATCAGGATCATGAGGATAATGAGATCCTTGAACATACTCTGCTGATCTTCGAAATCTCCGGTTATCTCGGTGGAGATGTTGTTCGGGATCTCGGTCTGCGACAGGATCCTGTTCGTCGCGGCGACTCCGTCACTCAGGGCATATCCTCTGGTGACAATACCGGTGATCGAGATGTACCTCTCACGGTTCTTCCTCTCAATCGTCGGAGGCACTTTCGACTCCACGACAGTACCCAGATCCTTGATCCTCACAGCACCACCCAAAGGGGTGTAAATCAATATGTTCTCGATATCCTCAACACTTGTCCTGAAACGCTTGTCGTAGATGACGCGGATGTTGTACTCATCTCCGTCCTCCCGGTAGAAGGAGTTCACGGAGCCGCTCATGGCCGCACTGAAAGCTGCGGCGGCGGTGGTTGAGTTGAGCCCGTTCAAGGCAAGTTTCTCACGGTCGAAGTCGACCTGATACTCAGGAGTGTAGTCATCACGGCTGAGGATCACCTGGGTGAAAGCGGGATCAGCGAGCATCTTCGCCTGGACTTCCTTGGCGACCCTGTCAGTCTCGTCAAAGTCATAGCCATAGATTTCAAGACGGAGCGAGGCCGCGCCTCCGACTCCACCCATGCCTTCCGTGACAGTGGCTTTTTTCACCTCGGGATACTCCCTCAGATCTTTTCTGATGATGTCCGCGATCTCAGAAGAGGAGCGCTTGCGGTTCTCCATGGATCCGATGTTGACGTTCATCGAGATGATGTACGAACCATTGTTCTGCATACTTCCGATCACGTTGTCCGAACTGGCCTGACCATAACGGTACTGAAGCACTTCAATCTCAGGGATTTCCTCCTCAAGACGATCGCAGATCTGCTTGGCGAAGGCACCAGTGACACTTTGTTCTGTTCCGACCGGCAGCTCTATCGAGACGGAAAGACGTCCTCCGTCCATCGTCGGGAAGAACTCTGTCTTAAGGCCTGGAGCCAGAAGGGCCAGAACGCCCACGAAGATGGCTAACGCACCTAAGATCACCGTCTTCCTGTGGGTGACAGCCCAAGCGATGATCCTGGAATACCAAGCCGAAAGCTTGTCAAGCCCACTCTCGATGGGATCGAAAATCATCCTATGCAGTTTACCATTCTTCGGGCCTGCCTTAAGCATCCTGGAGCAAAGCATCGGGACAAGGGTCAAGGCGGCGGTTGTCGAGATGATCATGATGATCGAGACGATCCAGCCAAGCTGCTTGAACATGATACCAGCCATTCCGGAGACCATGGTCAGAGGCAGGAACACGCACAACATCGTCAAGGTTGAGGCAATAACGGAGATACCCACTTCTGAAGTCGCGTGGACGGCGGCCTCCTTGGGTTTCTCTCCCCTCTCCAGATGGGTCGATATGTTCTCCAACACCACGATGGCGTCATCAACGACCATACCGATAGCGATGGAAAGCGCAGACATTGAAATGATATTCAATGTGTTCCCTGTGGCGAAAAGATAGACCAACGATCCCAGCAAAGCGATCGGGATCGACAGTACGATGATGAATGTGGCCCTCCATCTTCCGAGGAAAATGAACACCACGAGCATAACCACCAGAAGGGTGATGATGATGGTCTCCTTAAGGGAATTGATTGTGTTGAGAATCTCGGAGGAGTTGTCGACCACCTCGGTTATCTTTATGTCGGAAGGCAGTGTCGGCTCGATCTCGCGGATCCTCTGCTTCGCGGCTTTCACGACGTTGACGGTGTTGGCCCCGGACTGCTTCTGGATCGCTATCATGGCTGACTGTTTGCCATTGGTGTAGGACTCCTGGGATTTCTCCTCAAGGCCATCCTCAACCCTAGCGACATCTTTGAGGTAGACCACCTGGCCGTTACGGTAGCTGACCACCACATCAAGGAGCTCAGAAGGATCTTTAAACTCCTTCTCCACCCTCAGGGAGAAAGACTCGGAACCGATGTCGATGCTTCCGGAAGGGACGTTGCGGTTCTCGGACGCGATGATCTGGGAGATTCCCGCGACACTCAAACCATAGGCAGCCAGTTTGTTAGGGTCGCAATAGACATGGATTTCCCTGGCGGGAGCACCGGCCACTGAGACCGTTCCAACTCCTGTCACACGGCCCAGAGGAGTCACCACGCGGTCGTCCAGGATCCTGTCAAGTCCAGCCATACTCTTGTCTGCCGTCGCTGAAAGGATCAGGACTGGCATGTCATCCATTCCGAACTTGAACAGAACAGGAACTGATGCGCCATCCGGCAGTGACGAGTTGATCAGGTCCAGCTTGTCCCTGATGTCATTACTCGCTTCGTCGATGTCCGTTCCGTATTTGAACTCCAGTGTAATTATCGAGACATTCTCCCTCGAACGGGATGTCAAATTCTTAAGGTTGGCGACACTGTTGAGAGTGTTCTCAAGCAGCTTCGTCAAGTTATTCTCCACATCTGAGGCGCTTGCCCCGGGGTAAGACGACATGACGAGAACGACATTGGCGTCAAAATCAGGGAAAAGTGCGACAGAAGTCTTTGTCAGTGAATATATTCCGAATATCGCGAAAGCCAGGAAGATCAAGGCAGTCGTGACCGGTTTGCTCACCGCTGATCTTATGACACTCATAGGCTGCGGTATTATTTGTCAGTAACCTCAACCTTGATTCCGTCCTTGAGGCTCGTACTTCCCTTGACAGTCACGACATCGCCCTCGGAAAGTCCTTCAAGGATCTCATAATTGCCCTCGAAATGGCGACCGAGCTTGACGATCGAGCTTTCAACGGTACCGTCAGGCTGAAGGACATAGACACATCTCTGGCCAGTGCCTTGCATCTTGACGACGGATTCCTCCGGAACCACGATGCTGTTGTTGATGCCGAACTCAACCTTGACCCTGGCAAACATCCCGGGACGTAAGACCCTGTCGGAATTCTGTACAAGGATCTCGGTGATGAAAGTGTGGGAGACAGCATCCATTGTCGGGTAGATCTTGTTGAT
>ONUG01000062.1 GCA_900320965.1 uncultured Bacteroidales bacterium
TACCGGGGTGCCCTTCTTATCTTTGAGATATGAATGGAAATCCAGGAAAGCTTCTCCAAAATAAGGATTATCAGTCCCATCAGGGAATATGTAACCACCTATTCCGGCACCGAGATAAATGTTCCGGTTGAACATATAGCCATGCGAAGTCTCGGCACCAAGCCAGACCCCGAATTGATCGGTAATCGAGACACTACCTTTGTAACCTTTCGACCTGTAATCATTCTGGGCTGAGGACACAAAACATGAAACGACAGCCAACGCTCCAACAAGCACTAACTTGCAAAAACGATTCATAAAATTCCCAAAATTTAAAAACAAAACAACAATTTAATGTGCCGGCCGGCGCACAGGGCCATTAAAATACACATTCCATGCCACTGTAGGGCCGTTTTTCGGAATCGCTTATGTTACAAGTCGTTCCTTTCACCAAGGATTAGCAAGCGTAGGACACGGGTCTTGCGAAGCAGGCGGACAAGGTTGTAGCAGAGCGCAAGTTCGGCGACCGCCAGCAGCGGAGCGACCCAATACGAATGCGGAATCGGGACATAGACTTGAAGCCTGTTGACCAGGATTTCCAGCAGAAAAGTTTGCAGGAAATGTATCGTCCTGAAAAAGGTTTACCCAGAAGGTTAATCTTATTTCTGAACCTCAGGCACTATACAACGCCACTTGTCTATTTTTGGAATCTTGGAACCGAAGACAAAGAGTGATGAGCGTTCCGGCAATCATACTACAATGGTTTATTAATGCCTATGCTGACATAGTAATCCTCATTGAAGACTTTCCCATCAATTTCAACAGGTTTATTCAGAGCTACTAAATAATGCATGTCACCAATGGTCTTCTCTGCTCTAACCCAGGATTCCCCTTGGCTCTGAGTCAATTCTATACCGAGGTCACGGAATTCCTTAACAACGATGTTGAACAACTTCTCCATTTCACGAGAGGCAGCCTCCTTGGTTTCCTGGTCTTTATAGCCCATCGTTACATAATAGCCGTATCCATAACTGTAATTGACGTATTCATACTTTTTCACGTCGACATCCAACGGATATCCTTTGAAAGTCCTGTTGAATCCCTCCCTGATACTATATGTCCCATAAGACTCAGTACACTTCCATTCCTTGTTGCCTTGGATAAACTCAATCACTTTCTCAGGGTCTATACCCCATAGGGATTTGGAAGGATTATCAATTACGCCTAGAGGCTTGGAAATCAAGTCTTTTAAAGTCAGCTCCTTAGAAGTGGACAACTTGATTCCAGACGCGGTCGAAGTTATAGAATAGCTGGATGCTTGGACCGGTTTGGCAGTGGCAGGTTTGGCAGTGGCTGGCTCGTCATCCCAATAGGTGATAATACGCCTGATGGAGTCACTGCTATTATTAGTGGTAAGAATAGTGTAATTGCCATGAGAATCACGTTCTTTTATAACATAGTCGGTCGCGAATGAACGACTCGTGTAAAAAAACGAGAGAAAACCATCTTCTTCATAATAGGCTTTCAAGTTGGGAAAGAAATCCACCCCTTTTTTAAAACCATCTTCTATTATTTTGTCAACTTGTTTTGAATTATTGCCTATGCCGAAGAATTTATTAGTGAATGAATCGCTACCAGTAAAGAAAAAGGCTGACACTGAAGTGTCTTCAATATAACCAAAAACAGAAGGGATAAGCTATATGATGCTCTTTTCATATCACAAAATAGCAATTCTTCACTTACGCTCAGAATGACAAAGTTAACTACTGAGATTTGACCTCTTCCAGGATAGATGCGAGAAGATCCCAGTAATCGGCTTTCAAATATTCATCTCTGCTACCCTTGGGAACAAGAATCTTTGTCGGCATGTTCTTATCCACAAGAGGCTGGGGGACAGCCCCTCCCTGGTGCTCGTAGTGAATATATGCCGGCACAGGGCTCTCAAATTTGATCGTCAGGAGAGAGCTGATACCATAGAAAGCCTCGAAATCAAGCGTACTCACACTCTCTGGAATAGTTATGCTTGTGAGCGATGTCCCTCTAAAGGCCGCACGGATTTTCGTAAGATTCTTTGGAAGAGTCACTTCCGAAAATGACGAACAGCCCTCAAACAGACTAAGGGGGATCTCTTTCAGATTATCTGGAAGCGCGACAGTCTTGAGGCTGTAACAGTCAAAGAAAGTACCAGGTCCCAACTTCAAAAGAGATTTCGGGAGAGACACTTCGGTTAAGGCAGAGCACCCTAAGAAGACATAATCTGAGATGCTTGAGAATCCTTCCCCAATCGAAATACTAGCCAAGCTACCGCACTCCTGGAAAGCGTTATGGCCGATTACAGCATCTCCTGATCCTCCTGACAGAGAGACCTTTTTAAGACCTTAACAGTTCATGAAAGCGTTCTTTCCGATAGACTCAAGAGCCCCGCTTGTGATCGCCACCTTCTCAAGAGAGCCGCATAACTTGAAAGCCTCTGGGCCAATCGATCTCAGGTTCGGAGGGAAAACTACCTCTTTGAGGTTAGAGCAGAATAAAAACGCCCTTTCCCCGATAACCTTTGTATTTTCTCCTCTCATATAGACCCGCTCGAGGGACTTACAGCTTACAAAGACCAGCCTCTCAACTACTTCCAAATCAGGAAGCGTAACTTCTTTAACACCTATGCAAGAACCGAAAGCGTTTTCTCCAATGGAGGAAACGGTTACTGGGAGCATGATCCTCTCCAGTTTATAACAACCCACAAACGCTTCCTCTTCGATAGTCTGGAGTCCGGAAGGAAAATCAAAGCCCAGCAAACTGACACAGCCTCTAAACGCTGACACCCCTATGGACTTTACGCCCTTCCCAACATTGACCGTCTCAAGAGATTCGCATCTGTAGAAAAGATAGTCCGGCAGGACTGTGACACCTTCTGGAATGTCGCAATGAGCCAAAACCCGGCATTGTTCAAAAGCTCTGGCACCCAAGGAATTAATTCCTGACGGGAGGTCAAGTCGCCCAAGCTCCCAGCAATCACGGAAAGCCTCCTCACCGATTTTTTCCAAACCTTCTGGCAGGATGATTCTCTGAAGTGTGATGCAGTCGCTGAAAGCTGATGGATCCAATTCCCGGATCCCGGTGAAGAAACGGAACTCATCAAAGAATCTGATGTCAGCGCCAGTGAAAACATTACCGACAGTCTCTACGGATTCGGCTTCACTAAGAGACAGTTCCCCGTCTCCATCGGTGTCCCACCGCTCCACGCAGAGCTGCTTCACGATTCCATCCTGAAATGTGATAAGTTCTTGATTGACAGGAGGTGACACCACTGGATGGACAACAAGTCCCTCGTAACGAAGAGCTGGAGCTATCTTAACAACTGCGGAAAATGCGTCCTCCCCTTTCGAAATCATCATGGCCTCTGCTGACTCACCTGAAGAAGAGGATGTCCAAGCCTGGTAAGAAAAACGATTGAACGGATAAAAGTAGACCACTTCACCATTGATGCGGCTCACCGCCTTGTACTTATAATAGTCGTCATCCAGATAAAAGTCACAGTTGTCAATCAGCTCCTGGAACTCCTCCTTTGTCGGAAGACGCCAATCCCCTCCCCAGTTCACCTTGGCCGGATCTGAGACTTGATCAAAGCCCTCATCACCGCTGAACGAGTAATTGTCCTGGGAAAAACTCTCCTTTGAATAAGGCTCTCCCCAAGCGAAAAGGCAGGGTTCCTCGCCGCCTGATGTGCCGATATCATACCGGGCCCACAGTACTGAAAGCCCCAGGTCGACATATTCAGAAAGTCTGTTCTCTCTCAGATAGTCCGCCAATGTGAAAGAGATTATGTTCCCATACTGCACACGCTCTCTTCCGTCAAGGGTGTAGCGGATGAAGCCTCTGGCATAATATGTCAAGCCAGCGACAAGGTGGTCAAGTTCAACAGTGAAGGACCTTTCGGTAAAAGACACAGTGATTACCTCGCTGTTGCTGACATTTGGAGTCTCTTCTGAAGAAAGGAGAAGTCCTCGCTGCCCACCGGACACCGCCTCACCATCGATCGTCACTTCCACTTTCGCTCCAACAGAGGTTATGAATTTGGCCTCGCCGGTCAGGACAGTCACGCCATCTCCGGCTCCCTCAACATCCCAAACCGTGCCGTCCGGAACATTATAGTCAATCTTGTCTTTCTGCAGTCTAGTGAGTGAGACTCGCACAGGATCACTGGTTTTCTGCTCTGAGATGGACAGGGATAGGATGTTCTCACAAGGACGGATATCCAGGTTGGTAATCTTATTTCCTCCAAGAGCCAACGTTTCCATCTGTGGACATCCCGTAAGGTTAATCGTCTCAAGGGAGCAACCATATATCTCCACTTTTTTTAGCACCGGACATCCCGAAAGGTTCACACTCCGTAATGATGTGGAACCCTCACAATAGATTCTGTTCAAGCGTCTTTTCCCACTCAAGTCAATGTCCGATATTCCTGTACCGTAGATATCGAGGTACGACAGTTTTCCCATTTTGGAAAGCAACTCTTTGATGTCGGTGATGCCGTACTTGTTATCAGGATCATTGATCATCAAACTGGACATCTGGCCGAGATAACCCAAGTTCTTCTCGAGAATTGAGCCGTCACTCTGGATGATATCCGGGATAACAGACCCTGACATGGCGTCTTTATGGTCAGCGAGATATTTGGTGATGGGCTCGCTAAAGAAAAACTTTTTATCTTCCTCTTTGACCGGCTCAACCACCGGTTCCGTAATTGGCACAGGTTCTGGCTCCTCTTTTGGGCCACACCCCATAAGCGATAAAGCAAGGAAGAAAACCGGGAAAACGATTCTTAGACACCGCATAAAACAAATATACGGAAAAGAATGAACTTGCCTCCGTTTTTCGAGCATAATTCTTATATTTACAAAGTTTACAATGATTTGAAAATCTATCGTTCATGAAAAAATTAATCAGGTTGTTAGTGGCCATTGTGGCCATTGTCGTACTTGTGAGATACTGCGGCGACAAATTCGGTAATGTGATCTCCCTGCCAGGCGGTCTTGGTGGCGCGACCGAAAACACTACTGAGGACTCTGGTGGATGGTTCCGCCCAAAGAACAACACTACCAAGGACAACACTATCGATGACAACAACACCCCGAAGGACATCAAGGATCTGGAAAGACAGCTTGGAATCGGGGACGACGACTCCCCCTCAACAACAACGACGATTCCCTCAACCACCCCGTCGACATCCTCCCCTCTTACCTTTAAGGGAATACCAATCACAGGATCATTGACCGCTTTTGGGAATGAACTGACCAGGGCAGGCTTCTCGAAATCAGGGAATGGTGTCTACACTGGCGATTTCGCCGGCTACAGCAGGTGCAAGGTGACTCCGATCGGAAACAACCCCGTAAATGGAGTCCGGGTGGATTTCCCGGTCATCACTGACTGGGACAACCTCGAGAAATCCTACGACTCCCTCCAGGCGTCTCTGACTCAGAAATATGGAATAGAACCCGTTGTCTCTCAAGGAAGTAACAAAGCCGTCTACAATCTGACCAACGGAACAATCACCCTGGATGCGGACGTCAAGGAACAGTCCTCGTGGCATGTGATCCTGACCTACTCGAACTTTGCATCAGTTAAGTCTTCAGGGACTCTTGGCAGAAATCCTATCGACGATCTGTAGAAAGGCTGATCCTCACCGGACCGAGGAGGCCGGAGACCGGAAGCGGATGCGGCTTTGCTGTCTGCGCCATATCAAGCATTATGCCATCAAAACAAAAGAATTTTTATCCTAAAGGCTGCCTAAAACGGCCTCGTCCAAGGTCTTGAGAATCCTGTCTTCGAAGCCAATGAAAGTGTTGGATCTTGAGCCGTCTTTGCCGACCACGAGATAAGAAGGGTAGGCGTTGGTACCCAGTTGTTTAAAAATTGTGTCAAGCTGCTTCTTGGTGAGGTAATAATGGTCTCCCGCAATTGATGGGACCATATCCACCCACTCCTCTTTTGGTGAAGTGGAGCTGGTGACATAAACAAATGACACATCCTTAAAGCGATTATCTTTCAAGGGTTCCATCTGTTTGATAGCGTCCTTGCATGGCTCGCACCATGTCGCCCAGAAATCCACAAGCACAGCCCTGCCTTTATAGCGCTCAAGAATGGCGTCCAGCATCTTCTCGGGAGCCGCATCAGGGACAGATCTCACCTTACTGACCGGTGCCTTGACCCCGGCTTTGTCGGCCGGATCCAATAGATTCTCTTCCTTTTCTTTAGCCTCGGCAGCCTCAACAGCTATCCGTTCAAGACATTTCTTGAACATGGGATATTCACATTTGTCGAAAAGCGCAAGTTCCTCAGGAGTAAGTTCTTCCCCCGCATGAGCCTTGGCTGTAAGAGGGCCAAGCGTGGAAAGGGCGCCCACGAAACCATCTCCTTCCGGGGCGACCGCCTTGAACAAGGCCGGCTTGAGAGCCAAGGACAAGTAGGGGTTGAACACTATCTTCGTATCATTCAGGCCGATAGTACCCAGCCAGGCGAAATCCTCATTACTGAGCTCGACGGGTGCGAAAACATCCAGCATTGCCGACACAGCTTGCCCCTTTAGCTGTGCTTGCTGGTATTCCTTGACATATTCAGGAAGCGCTTGGTCGCCGGAGATGGCGTCAGAATACTCTTTGTATATTGTTTTCAATAAGTTGACATAACTTGCCCCATCCGGGAAGTCGCTGGAAAGCCTTGAATCCGTTAAAAGATTGTATTCTCCCGGACTGGAAAGATAATCCCCGCAATCAAGCAATGCGGAATAAGTTCCTTCGTATTTGGGGTAGAAAGGAAGAGCCTTCTTTCCATTTTTAAGACCGAAACGCTCCTCCGTCAAATACCTGTAACCGGCATCCACCGTCATCCTGACTGTTTCACCGGGGGAAGTGTAGAAGTCATTGCCTATCACATACATAACTCCGGAATTACCATTGTCAAACATGAGGAAAGATGGATAAACTCCATTCTGGTAAAACCTCAAAACGGCCTTGCCGGAATCATCGAATGTCCCGTCGACGGAAAAACCACCTTTCTTGCGAGGTGGAATCAAGGGGGAGTTCATTAGCCTGAAACTGATTGGTGGCAGTCCTTTGAGCGAGCATCCAAGATCCACCTCGACCGTTGTAAGTCCGGAATCCGTGGAGAGTTCCGGAATGTGGGCCGGCATCTTCCCGGAGGTTTTTGTCTTGGCTGGTCTTTCCCCCGTCAGGTCAATATTATAGAACTTGAAGTCCCCAGGTGCCTCTCCTTCCAAAAAGCTGATTTCCTTTAACTTGGACGGTATAGGCTCGAAGAAAAGCTCGAACGAGGCATTACCCTTCCGATCCCCACGGAACCATTCCCCAAGCGTGATTCCCTTGGCGGAAATGAGGTCATATTTTTCCCCACCCGCTAAAAGATAACTATCCGGGGATATACGAATATTCGACATCAACTCGAAAGCTTCGAAATAGAATACGGTAGCGCTATCACGCATCTCAATCTTCCTGATCTCAAGCGATGTGGCGTTCCTGTAATCATACCTGGGCAATTCCACAACCCGCGAGTGTTCCTTGTCACAAGCGCCTGACAAAACCGCGGCGATAGTTAAAACCACCAAGCCTGGTTGTATAAACAATCCTCTTTTCATTAATTTATGACTATTGATTCATTCCCTGTGCGATAACCTTCTCGAATTCTTCCTGTGGAATAGCGCCTTCTATGCAAACAAACTGGCCGTAATTGGAGTTAATATCCATTCGAGTCATGACAAAACTGGACACTGTCTTGCCATCTGTCGCTATAAACAGCCGGGTCACCATCTCTCCCTCGCGCCTTTCCATAAGTTTTTCATGTCCTTTGAGGATGGTCTGGATGTCCTTGCGTAAGCCGCCATTGGATGTATTGCGTTGAAGGCGGTTAAATTCAAGCATATATAAGCCGTCAAGATTTTTGATAACAGGCGTCAGGTCAACCGGCCGGTCAAGTTGGATTTGAGGGATCTTCCTGATCATCTTGAACATCGACCTGGAGATGTAGGTGGCTGACACTCCATCTTTTTCGGCCCATTTTGAATAGAATGAATTGGCTTTCGCTTTATTAAGAGGAACTTCCACACTTTTCTCCTCAATCGCGTCAAGTTGTCTCTGAATAGATTCAATTCCCTGGTCGATTGACTGCTTCGCTGCCTTCATCGCTTGTTCAAGGGCTTTCTGCTCATCTCGCCAATCCCGCCAATACTCCCCGAAACTTCTCCCGTTAAGCGCAATACACATCCGGGAGCCCTTATCCGAGCGCCAGGAAATTGTTTTGATTGGCTTTCCTCCCAAAGGTCGGGCTACATAATAACCACCCTTGACATCTTTGACATATAGGCCGAGAAAGTCGTCCCTCTTCGCGTTCAATGTGTTTTGGTAACGGAAGTTCTCAATCCGGCTCCCGTCCATAGCTATGATTTCAAGAGTTCCGTATTCCCGCATGCTCAAGGTAGGTATATCTGAGTCAGGAACGGCTGGGGTAATCTCGGCTTCCGCTCTTGTGTTTACCGAGAGTAAGAAGGAGAACAACAAACAGAAGGAAATATATAAGTGTCTCATATTCTTTATTTTAAATCTTGAACAGCGTCGTTGAAAAGGGAGAATGCCCGCATGGTTTCGATGTAAGCCAACGTCGGATCCGAAAACGTGTCTTTGACCCGCTGCGGCTGACGGAACAGCATGACACAGGCGATGACAGCGGCCGCCGCGGCCGGGATGAGACCCCATATCCATGGGGAGACATGCGTTTCCTTGCCATTTTCCATCAAAGAGACCGCACAAGCGATGTCTTTGATGCCTTCAGAAAGAGTCTCCGGCACAACGACACTCCGATCGTTTGCCATGTTCCTCAATTCTTCCAGGCTGAGTTTCTCTATGTCTTCCGTTTTCATATCTTCTTTTTCAGTTGATTCTTCAATCGATGGAATGCCACCCGGAGACCTATTTTGTTCAGTCCGGTCCGCCGTGAGATCTCTTCGTAGGAAAGGTTCTCGGCCAACCTTAACCTCAAGAGCTCCCGGTCTTTAGGTGGCAACGACCGGATAAGCTCAAGAACCCGGTCCAGGCGGTCGCTACGTTCCCTCACATCCGCATCGGGAAATGTATCACTCAAAGCGACAGTCTGTTGTCCTCCTCTTTTGCGAATATGGTCAACGCACATGTTCCGTAGCAGAATCAGGCACCATGCCTGCGGACTCCTCACATGGTCGAGTTCGTCCAGCCGTCCCCACAATTTGATGTAAAGGTCCTGGACCACATCCTCCGCCTCTTCCCACGAGCCGAGTAAACGGTATGCGACACGATGCAGACCCTCTTCTTCTGGAATGTATATTCTTATGAATTCTTCCGGTGTCATTCTTTTACAAAAGACGGAAGAAATAGTGAAAAAGTTACATGAATATTATTATTCGCTCAGAATCCTCACCGGACCGAGGAGACCTGAGACCGGAAGGGGATCGTCTGGGGAATAAAACTCCCAGGAGGTCTTGGCCGAGCTCATGTAAGGGAGCAGGGTGTCAACCACTTGGGGTGTGGAATATGCCGCATCGAAAAGGAAGAAGCCCGAAAGACCGATATCATGCATCCACTGAAGGTCCTTCTTTATGCCGTCCTTCGAAATATTCCCGTTCATCCAATGCCACAAAACCATCGGCCGGCTTTCGTGAGGCGGGTTCAAGAACCCGGCTTCAAGTTCCGATCCCCCTTTCTGGCCGCCGCAAGAAAGCAGCGCCAGAACAGTCGCGACGCATAGGACGATCCTTTTCATGCTATAAATATAAGAATTCTTCGTTTCCCCCGAGCTACTCTTAATTTGGTTAAAAAACGAATTTTTGTTTTATTTGGCTGATTAAATATTCAATAATAAATGATGATTATTTTTAATAAGCGATCGATCTTTAGCTGGATGGTCCTGGCACTTGCCTCCACCGTGATGTTTGCAAGTTGCGCATCGGCGAATAAAGCTGTTTCAGTTGATTCTTTCTCAAAGGAAGATCTATGGTCTTTCAATGGTGAGAAAAAGATTTATGGAGTCTTGTACAGACCCGACGGAATCAAAACCGCTCCTCTTCTTATCGTGTCTCACGGAATAGGAAGCGACCACCGCTCGGGAGCACCATACGCCGAAGCCCTCGCCAAACTCGGCTATGCCGTTTATTGTTATGATTTCTGTGGAGGCGGCAGGGCTAGCAGATCTGATGGGAAGACTTCAGAAATGTCCATATTCTCAGAGGAGGCGGATCTTGCGGCAGTGATCGACATGTTCAAGAATGTCGAAGGAATAAAGAAGGGGAAGGTTACCCTGCTTGGCATAAGCCAAGGTGGCATGGTCTCGGCCCTTTATGCCGGCGACAATCCCAAGAAGGTCGAGAAACTCGTCCTCGTCTATCCTGCCCTGTGCATCAAGGATGACTGGGTGACAAAATATCCCAAAATCACGGATATGCCCGAGGTGGTCAATTCTTTCGGAATGCAGCTCGGAAGGGCTTATGTGGAAGGCCTTTACGATCTGGATGTCTATGGCCGGATCTCCAATTATAAAGGCGAGGTGCAGATCATCCACGGGGACCAGGACCGTCTCGTCCCGATCTCATATTCAGAAAAAGCCCACGAGGCCTACAAGAACTCCTCCTTCAAGGTCATGCCCGGCGCCAGCCACGGTTTCCGCGGCAAAGTCCAGCAAGAAGCCATCGAGATCATCAAGGACTTCCTGATGCGGTAAGACCATTGGTCATACTCAAACCGGAGCACCCATCGGGAGGGATTTTCAAACCGAGAGATGGGCATATTGAAGGAAATAACTAATAATCAATAAATTAACCAAAGGCAATGCGAAAACCAAAGCCATTTCGGACCGATGTTTTCGCACCGGTAAAACTTAACCAACTTATTATAAAACAATTATCCCCGCAGCAGCATCTCCCGGTTTGAAAATGAACTTCAATTTTGGAAACATGACTGTCTCCCTGCGAAGATCGGGGAATAATTGCTATCTTCGCGCTGTGCATCAAGAGTCTCCCTTGAGGAGCGCCAACCGAGCAGCCAGAAGCCACGGTGGCAAAGCGATGCGGATTGTTCAACATCAAAAAAAGTCTGTATCATGGAAAACAACAATGTGAGAGACTGTGAATGGGATGACACCGTCCAATTCTTCTGGAATGCGAATGTAATCTATTCGCGCTTCAATGATTGGAAGGATAACGTGCTTTACGCATGTCCTCCAGGTGGAATCTATATGGTTTCGGATCCCGTGTTCCTCGGCACATATGTCAGGAACAATCTTGAATTCAGCGATTACTTTTCTGCTAGCTGCCCGAACTGCGGAAAGCAACTATATCCTTATCACATTGACGGATGCACCATGCCGCCGTGAATACAATATTCAGTTATTGACAGGCAGGTTGACCCAGGTCTCGTTTGCCCAGCCAACCGTGCGGCCGATACCCCTAACCTCACCGCGGATGCCTTGCTCCTGAAGTTCACGGAACCCCTGTTCACCGGGCTTCAGGTCAAGGAAAGGAAGGAGGTAGCATCCGTGGTCCAACAGCACTGACTGAACTTCCGCCGCAGGGACTTCTGAAGGATGACGGCCGGAACGGGTCGCGATTGCGGCAAGCGCACCCGCAGCCTGCCCGAGTCCGAGCAGTACCGGCTGCAACCGTACCGCTCCGTTCATCTCCCAGTCCACCGACACGGCCTTGTCAGCAACAAGAAGATCCTCCACTGAAACCGGCATCACGACACCCAGGGGCACGCTGAAGGAAGGTATGGAGCCGAAGCTAAGATGTGACAGTTCCCTCCACCC
>ONUG01000011.1 GCA_900320965.1 uncultured Bacteroidales bacterium
CAGGGCGGAATACATAACAAAGGCGGGGAATCAGGAATATGAGTCCCTTGGCTGGATGAGTGGACAGAAGATTATCCTGACTGTCGATCATGGCGCCGAGGTCACAGGCCTCAAATACCGTGAGACAGGCTATGACACGACTCCTGATGGCCAGTTCACATGCTCCGATCCGTTCTTCAACAAGTTCTGGGAGAAAGGTTTGAGGACTATCTATGTCAACGCCAGGGACAATTTCTTCGATTGCCCCGATCGTGAGAGAGGACAGTGGTGGGGCGACATCGTGACCATCCTTGGAGAGTGCTTCTACACATATTCACCTTCCCTCCACGCCCTTGTCCGTAAGGGAATCCGTGAGCTTGCTTCCTGGCAGAGGGACGACGACATAATCTTCTCTCCGATCCCAGGAAATTATGGGGTGGAACTGCCTTGCCAGATGCTGGCCGCTGTCGGTCCTTACGGTTTCTGGACTTATTACATGAACACCGGGGACAAAGAGACCATTGAGCAGGTTCTTCCCGCTGTAGAACGCTATATGGCCACCTACAAGATTGGCGCTGACGGCTTTACCGAGTGGCACGACGGAGACTGGAACTGGGGTGACTGGGGCGACAACAGGGACATGCGCATGCTTCAGGCGATATGGTACTGCATGGCATTGCGTTCGGTCTCAGACATGTGCGACCTTGTCGGGGAGAAAGACCGCGGGTCAGCCTACTGGAGCCAGATGGAGAAACTTAAGGATGCTATCAACAAGATAGCGTGGACAGGAACATGCTACCGCTATCCGGACTATGACGGCGAAACAGACGACCGCGTCCAGGCTCTGGCGATTGTCTCCGGAATAGCGAGCGAGGACAAATACGATGCTCTGTTTGAGGTGCTTAAGAAAGAGGAACATGCGAGTCCGTACATGGAAAAATATGTCATGGAGGCCCTGTTCGCGATCGGTCACGGGGATTATGCTCTTGAGAGGACCAAGAGGCGTTATTCCTTCATGGTGAACCATCCATTCCATGACACTCTGTTTGAGAACTGGAATGTGGGTGTCGATGGAGACTGGGATTGCGGCTCAGTGAACCATGCCTGGAGTGGAGGACCTCTTGCCGTGTTCCCGACCAAGATGTTCGGAATATATCCCCTCGAGGCTGGTTGGACCAGATTCTCGGTGAGTCCTGACAAGCACATTTTCGACGAGGCCCTCCGTTGCCGGTCCTGGCAAAAACTCGTTTGAGATCAAGGAGGGCCCAGTCACGCTTCAAGGCAACTTCAAGTTCCGCGACAAGAACCTTCCGGTCGAAAAACGGGTTGAGGATCTCATCTCCCGGATGAGTGTCGAGGAAAAGGTCGCGCAAATCAGCGCCCAGCTACTGTTCATGAATGAATATTACCAGAAAAGGGATTATTCAAAGGGGCATGTCCGTAATGTCGGACATTTCCTTCCTGACGGCGGTCTTCCCAACGACCCTAAGATAGTCGCGGAAAGGATCAACGAGGACACCCGTAAGTCGATTGAAGCCAGCCGCTGGGGAATCCCTGTGCTTCAGAACGGTGAGGCCTTGCATGGCGCCCAGTGGGGCAATGCCACCTGTTTCCCCCAAAGCATCGGTATGGCGGCGACTTTCGACGATGACCTCTATTACAAGGTTGGACAGGTTGTGGCTAAGGAACTTAGGGCTGTCGGCGTCCGTCAGGTCTATGCTCCGGTTGTCAATGTCACCCGCGACCAGCGCTGGGGTAGGGGCCAGGAGAGTTATGGTGAGGATGTCCTTATGAATTCCTTGATGGGAGTCGCCTACACGAAGGCTCTCGAGGAAGGAGGCGTTGTCGCTACTCCTAAGCATTATGTTGACAACTACGGCGAAGGCGGACATGATTCCTTCGCTTCTCAGATGTCTTGGAGAGCCTTGAGGGAAGTTTATCTTGAGCCGTTCAGGGCTTGCGTCCAGGAAGGAGGAGCCAGAGGAATAATGGCCTCCTACAACTCTGTTGACGGAATACCTTCCAGTTTCAACAGCCGGTTGCTTAAGGATATTCTTAAAAATGAGTGGGGTTTCAAAGGAATAGTTATCTCTGATTACGGCGGAGTTGAGGGAGTGCATAACGCTCATCACATGGCCGAATCCGAGTTGGACGCCCTGGCTCTTTGTCTTGAGAATGGTCTGGATGTCCAGATGGCTAACACCGATGAAGGGCTTATCCAGTTGGTGAAAGATGGCAAGGTGAGTGAGAAGACTCTTGACGAGAGCGTCCGCAGGGTGCTCAGGCTGAAGTTCGAGTTAGGCTTGTTTGATGAACCTTTCGTGGATCCTGTCAAGGCGGAAGGGATAGTCAGGAGCCCTGAGCATCGGGAACTCGCCTACGAGGCCGCCTGCAAGGCCATGACGCTTTTGAAGAACGACGGGATCCTGCCATTGAAAGCCGGTTCTGTCAAAAGGATAGGAGTTTTCGGTCCGGCGGCCAATGTCCTTAATGTGGGCGACTACAGTGGCGGCCGTGGTGGCTGGAAGGGTGATGGTGTGACTCCTTACGAGGGCCTTAAAGATGCCCTAAAGGGTTCCGCTGAGGTCGTTTTAAATACTTCAGGCCAGAATGTCGCGTCCCTCGCCAGATCCTGTGATGTCCTTGTCTTTTTCCCTACAATCACCGAGGAAGAAGGCAGCGACCGGAGCAGTTTCAAGATGCCTTCGGCCCACGAGAAAGCTATCCGGGAAAAGACTGGTGCGGTCATTATCGCTGATCAGCAGCAATATAACATTGAGATCGACCAGGAGAAGATGGTCAGGGATCTGATCGCTACCGGCAAACCGGTTATAGTCGTTCTCCACAATGGTGCTGTGATTGACATAACTGATTGGGTGGACGGTGCTTCCGCTGTCCTTGAAGCCTGGTATTCCGGCGAGCAGGGTGGAAGGGCTATAGCTGATGTCCTGACCGGAAAAGTGAATCCCGGAGGACGCCTTCCGATGAGCTGGGTGAAGAGTGTCGGGCAGAACCCGTATTATTATTCCATCAAGCCGAGCGGTCGTGGGTACGGCTATGTCGAGAACGATGGGAAACCCTTGTATCCCTTCGGCTACGGTCTGAGCTACACCACATTCGATTACAGCGGTTTCTCTATGCCGGAGTCTCTGTCGGATGGTCAGCCTTTGAAGATTAAGGTCACGGTGACCAACACCGGTGAATATCCTGGAGACGAGGTTGTCCAGGTTTATATTCATGATGAGCTGGCCTCTGTGGCCCGTCCACTCAAGGAACTCGTGGCTTTCAAGCGTGTGTCTCTGAAGCCTGGAGAGAGCAAAGAGGTTGAGATTGAGGTTCCGTACCGCCGTTTCGCCATGTGGGACGCTGACATGAAATTCAGGGTTGAGGAAGGTTGGTTCGAGGTCTGGCTCGGCCGTGACGCTGAGAACAAAATCAGCGGAGGAAGAGTGTCTGTTAAAGGAGGAAATATTTGATAATCAAATAATTGTTTATGGGTAAAAGAAGATTCGCATGGGCGTCGCACCTTCCGGTCCTGATTCTGGCTCTTACCTTGGCCTCGTGTGGCGGTCAGGACAAGAAGACGGCAAAAGCTGAAGCCGTTTTCACTCCGGAGGATATAGTCCTGGATTCCCAGTCGACCATCACTTCGGCTGATTCAGGACCAGATGCTCCTAACAAATGGATAGCTTTCAGGAAGGACTTCAACCTGAAGAAAATCCCTGGAAGCGTCCCGGCGAGGATCGCTGTGGACAGCAAATACTGGTTGTGGATTAATGGCGAGATGGTCGTGTTCGAAGGTCAGCTCAAGAGAGGTCCCAATCCTTCTGACAGTTATTTCGACGAGGTGGATCTTGCCCCTTATCTCAAAAGGGGAGAGAACAAGCTGGCATTGCTGCTTTGGTATTTCGGGAAGGATGGTTTCTCCCATAAAGGAAGTGGGGAGGCCCAGCTTTGGTTCAGTTGCCCGTCCATTGGTCTGCAGAGTGATGAGAGCTGGCTCAGCCGTGTCCATCCGTCATACGGCAAGGCAGACTGCCCCGAGCCGAACTACCGGCTTTCAGAAAGCAGCATCTCCTTCGATGCGAGGAAAGACATCGAAGGTTGGCAGACTGGTTCGACTGAAGGCTTCGCGCGATCAATCGTCCTTGACGGTTCCCTGGGCAAGCTGCACAGCCGTCCTATTCCGTTTTGGAAAGACTTCGGAATCAAGGAGGTCGCTTTCGAGACCCGTCCCGGAGCGGAGGCTGACACTTTCATCGCCAAGCTCCCGCACAACATGCAGATGACTCCGGTTCTCGTTGTGGAAGACGAGACCGGAGGCCACAGGATCCTGATCGAGACTGACCATGCGCGTGTGGGGGCGGAATGCCTCAGGGCCGAGTATATCACGAAAGCTGGATCCCAGGAATATGAGTCCCTGGGCTGGCTCAACGGCATGAAGATCATCCTGACTGTGGAACATGGGGCGAAAGTCACAGGAGTGAAGTACCGTGAGACCGGGTATGACACCATGGCTGAAGGTCATTTCGAGAGCGAGGATCCTTTCTTCAATAAGTTCTGGGAGAAGGGTTTGCGTACGATATATGTCAATGCCCGTGACAATTTCTTCGACTGCCCTGAGCGTGAGAGGGCGCAGTGGTGGGGAGACATCGTGACCATCTCCGGTGAGGCTTTCTACACCTACACTCCTTCTCTTCATGCTCTTATCCGTAAAGGCATTAGGGAACTAGTTGACTGGCAGAGGCCTGACGATATTCTCTTTTCCCCGATCCCCGGCAGCTACAGCAAGGAACTTCCATGCCAGATGCTGGCCGCCATCGGAGTGTACGGCTTCTGGAACTACTACATGAACACAGGTGACAGAGCCACAGTCGAATACGTGCTGCCTGCGATCAAGAGATATCTGGAGACATACAAGGTGGGCGAAGACGGGCTCCTGGAGTGGCACGACGGCGACTGGAACTGGGGAGACTGGGGTGACAACAAAGACATGCGACTGCTTCAAAACATGTGGTACATCCTTGCCCTCCAGTCGGTTACGAATATGGAAGACATGCTTGGAGAGATTGTCACCGGCAGGGTTTACCGCGGCCGCATGAATAACCTCAAGAACGCTATCAACCGCATCTGCTGGACAGGAACATGCTACCGCCATCCGGATTACAAGGGCGAGACCGACGACCGTGTGCAGGCTCTCGCTGTCGTGGCCGAAATAGCGTGGAAAGACAAGTATGACGCGATTTTCGAGGTTCTCAAGAAAGAGGAACATGCCAGTCCCTACATGGAGAAATACGTGATGGAAGCCTTGTTCCGCATGGGACATGGCGACTATGCCCTTGAGCGTGAGCGCAAGAGGTACAATTTCATTGTCAATCATCCGGATTATGACACCTTGTTCGAAGATTGGAATGTGGGAGTGGACGGCAACTGGGACCGCGGAAGCGTGAACCACGCCTGGAGTGGAGGCCCTTTAGCCGTGCTGCCGGCGAAAATGTTCGGGATAGCCCCTATCCAGGCCGGTTGGAGGAGGTTTTCGATATCTCCTGATGAGCATATATTCAATAACTGCAGTCTGTCCTTCCCGACCGTCAAGGGAACTGTGGCTGTGTCCTTCAAACGTGACGGGAAAGCCATCCACATGGATGTCGAGGTGCCGGAAGGCTCTCTGGCCCATGTCAATATCCCTTGGGCGGATTATATCCGGAACCTTGGCCCGGGCAAATACAGCCTTGACCTTGGAAATGGCCCGGTCTTCGAGGCTGGAAACTTCCTGTACAGGGACAAGAACCAGCCCGTGGAGAAGAGGGTGGAGGATCTGCTTGGCAGGATGTCCCTGGAAGAGAAAGTCTGCCAGGTCAGTGCCGAGCTCGTCAATGTCGATGAGTGGGAGAAGAGAGACTACACCAAGGGACTTGTCCGTTCCATAGTCCATTTCTTCCCGAGTTGGAACCTTCCCAACGATGCCAAATCGGTGGCCGAGGTGATCAACGAGGACACCCGTCTCTCCATTCTGGCGAACCGCTGGGGAATCCCCGTGCTGCAGCACTGCGAGGCCCTTCACGGGGCGATGTGGGGCAAAGCCACCAGCTTCCCCCAGAGTATCGCCATGGCTGCCTCTTTCGACGACGGGTTCTACAACCGTGTCGCCAAGGTGATCGCCAAGGAGGTCAGGGCTGTGGGAATACGTCAGGTGTTGTCTCCAGTGGTCAATATCTCCAGGGACCCCCGCTGGGGCAGGACCCAGGAGGGATATGGTGAGGAGGTGCTGTTGAACGCCGCGGTGGGCGTGGCTGTCGTGAAGGCGCTTGAAGAGGGAGGAATTGTCACTACTCCCAAGCATTATGTGGACAATTACGGCGAAGGAGGCCGTGATTCGTACGCCTCCACCAACTCCTGGAGAGTACTCCGTGAGGTCTTCCTGGAGCCTTTCCGGGCTTGCGTTGAGGAAGGAGGCGCCAGGGGAATCATGTCGTCCTACAACTCGGTGGACGGTGTTCCGGCTAGCTGCAACGGCGTGCTGCTCAACGATATCCTCAAGAAAGAGTGGGGTTTCAAGGGAATAGTTGTCACCGACTATGACGCTGTGGACATTGTCCGCCGCCATCATGGACTGGCCGATACGGAAGACGAGGCTCTTGCTCTTTCCATGGAAAATGATCTTGATGTGGAATTGCACATCACTTCCCTCGGTCTTCTGGATCTCGTAGAAGAAGGAAAGGTCAGCGAGGAGACCCTTAATGAGGCTGTTCGCCGGGTCCTGCGCATCAAGTTTGAGCCCGGACTCTTCGACGATCCCTACGTGGATCCTGAAAAGGCGGCTTCCATGGTCCACACCGAGGAGCATAAGCAGCTTGCCTATGAGGCTGCCTGCAAGGTCATGACACTGCTCAAGAACGACGGAACCCTTCCCATTAAACCTGGAAGTGTCCGGAAAATAGGTGTTTTCGGCCCTGCCGCAGACGACCTGAGCCTGGGTAATTACAAACGTCCCGGAGGACGCTGGGAAGATGACGGAGTGACTCCTCTGGAAGGACTCCGTGAGGCTTTCGAAGGATCCGCTCAAGTCGTCCTGAATAATGGAGGACAGAACGTCAGGCCACTTGCCAGCACATGCGACGTGCTGATCTTCTTCCCTTCGATCATCGAGGATGAAGGTCGTGACCGCAGCAGTTTTAAACTTCCGGCGGCGAAAGTCCGCGACCGGGAGAACACTGGCGGATTGGTCGTTGACGCCCAGCAGGACCAGATCATCACAATCGACCAGGAGAAGATGGTCAGGGACTTGATAGCCACCGGGAAACCTGTGGTCGTCGTCCTTCAGAACGGTGGCATCATCGACATCACCAATTGGGTTGATGGAGCGGCCGCCGTGTTGGAGGCCTGGTATCCTGGAGAGCAGGGCGGCAAGGCGATAGCCGATGTCATAACCGGCGCCGTGAACCCGGGTGGACGCCTTCCTATAAGCTGGTCCAAGGACATCGGCCAGACGCCGATGTACTATGCGATCAAGCCTAGCGGACGAGGTTACGGATACATCGAGAATGACGGCAAACCGCTGTATCCTTTCGGATATGGCCTCAGCTACACGACATTCGAATACAGCGACTTCCAGATTCCCGAATCCCTCGGGAAGGATGAGCCCCTTAAGGTTAAGGTCAAGGTGACCAATACCGGGGAGGTTGAGGGTGACGAGGTCGTTCAAGTTTATATTCACGATGTGAAAGCCTCTGTCGTCAGGCCAATGAAAGAGCTGGCTGCCTTCAAGCGTGTCTCGTTGAAACCTGGGGAGAGCAAGGACGTCGAGATCGAGGTCCCTTACCGCCGTTTCGCGATGTGGGACAAAGACATGAAATTCGGCGTTGAGGAGGGCTGGTTCGAGGTCTGGCCTGGCAGGAATGCTGATGAAATAGCTGCTCCTGTCAAGCGTGTTTTCGTGAAATGATGAATTAAGTTCTTTATTTACGAAAAGAAATAGCTATATTTATAAGTTCAAAAATAATCAACCCGAAAATAACACCAAACTATGGACAGAAGAGATTTTATCAAAGTGTCAGGAGTCGCCGCCGCTGGTCTGGCTTTGTCCGGATGCGCCCCGAAATCTGGTTCGTGGAGCAAGAAAGAACAGGAACTGTACGGAGCGAAGAAGAAAGGCCATTTCAGTCTGATGCAGATCTCCTCGGCGACAGACACTATAGGGGAATCGTATCTTATGAAGACTGCGGGTGGAAAAGTCTTGATGGTTGACGGTGGTTACGCTTCTGATGTCCCGAATCTAAGGAAACATCTGATGGAGGCCGGAGGCCATGTCGACCTTTGGTTCATCACTCATCCCCATGAGGATCACATGGAAGCCTTGGCTACCATCCTTAACGACATGCAGGGCATAACTATCGATAAAGTTGTTTACTCGAGAGTTACCGACGAGTACCTTAACTGTGAGCCGGCCAGCGCTGACAATGCCAGGGGATATTACCGCGCCATCGACAATCACATCGGCAAGACCGATTTCTTGGATATCCACAGGGGAGGCCAGCGTTTTGACATCGATGACGTCGGTGTCATGGTACTGGGAGTCTCCAACATGGCCATCAAGAGCCGGAACTACAACAACCAGTCGATGGTTGTCAGGGTCTGGGATGACCAGAAGAGCGTCGTCTTCCTCGGAGACGCGCACATCGAGTGCGGTGACAACCTGTTGGCCGAGTATAAGGATTATCTTGATTGCGACTATCTCCAGATTGCCCATCATGGCCAGAGTGGTTGCAGCGAGGAGTTCTACAAGTCAATTAATTTCCGTGCGTGCCTTTGGCCCACCCCGTCTTGGGTCTGGGAACCGGCGCCGGAGCATGATTGGCTCAAGACCCGTGACACCCGTCGCTGGATGGATGAGAAGGGAATCACCGAACATCACGTCAGTTGTTTGGAGAAAGACTGGGTTCTTCTTTAAATTATGTTATTGATGCTTAGACGCTTCTGCCTTATAGCCGGTCTTTCCGCCATCCTTCTTTCCTGCGGAAGAGAGAGTTCCCAAGTCAAGTTGGGAGAGGACGGGTTGTGTCTGGAACCCTTGGCTGAGAACGCTATCAGGGTAAGGCTTGTTCCAGAGGGGGCCCCTGTCCTTGAGGAGTTGATATTCACCCAGCCTGCGAAAAAGCCACGTTTCAAAGTACGCAGGTCGGGAGGTGATGTCGTTGTCAGCACGAAAAAGATGAGTGCTGAGTACAGATCCTCTGACGGCTCCTTGGTCTTCAAGGATGCTTCAGGCAAGGTACTTCTGGAAGAAAAGCCATCAGGCCGCCATATCGTTCCGACAGAAGTCCAGGGCAGCAAGGCGTTCTCGGTCTGCCAGGAATTCCTTTCCCCTCTGGGAGAGCACCTTTATGGGACTGGTCAGTTTCAGGATGGCTATCTTGACATCCGGGGCCTGAGCCGCAGACTGACCCAGGTCAATACCCAGATCTCGGTTCCGATGGTGATTTCCAACAAAGGGTATGGCATCCTTTGGCACAACTACGGTTTGACAGATTTCAACCCTGCAGGGAACAGTGTCTCTCTCACCCTATCCCAAAAGGGACTCTCAGTGGATAAGGTCAACGTCACAAGTACCTCGGGGAACCTTTTGGAAATCAGGAAATTCGACTCTTTTACCGCTGAAGTGGACCTGGAAGAGGACGCTGAATATGCCTTCCTTTTGGACGTTGGCAGGTCAATGGCTAGGAAGCATTTCCTTTCCATCGACGGAGAGGAAGTCATAGACTTGTCCAATTTCTGGCTCCCTCCTACCGCCGCCGCCAAAGTCAAGCTCAAAGCTGGTACTCACCACCTGGAGGTCAGAGGTGCTGAGGGTGATGAGCCGGTTGTCTATTGGAGAAAGGTAACCGATGAGACAGTTTTCTCTTCACCTGTCGCTGGTGGACTGGATTACACGGTCTTCGCCGGATGTGCGGATGAGGTGATGAAGGCCTACCGTTCTCTGTCTGGCCATGTCCCTCAGATGCCTGACTGGATATTCAAGTACATCCACTGCCGGGAGCGCTATGCGTCGCAGGAAGAGCTTCTCGCTGCCGCCAGGAGGTTTCACGACGAGGGTATTCCCGTGGGCACCATCGTCCAGGACTGGCAGTGGTGGGGAAAGTATGGCTGGAATTCCATGCGCTTTGATGAGGACTATTATCCCGATCCCGCGGCGATGGCGAAGGAGGTCCATGACTTGGGGCAGCATGTGATGCTCTCGGTCTGGTCCAAGGTTGACAGGAATTCCGATCTTGGTAAAGAGATCGCAGCCGGTAATTATTTTATCGAGGGTACGGACTGGGTTGATTTCTTTAAGCCCGAGGCTGCCGCGTTCTATTGGAAGAACTTCAGTGAAAGGCTTTTGCCGACTGGGATTGATGCCTGGTGGCAGGATGCCACGGAGCCAGAGAACGATGACCTCAAGGGGCGTCGGATCGGAAACGACGGCATCCCGGGAGAGTTCTACAGGAACGTCTACCCTCTTAAAGTCGTTCAGACCGTCTGTGAGGGTTTGCGCCGGGACGATCCCGAACGTCCTCCAGTGATCCTGACGAGAAGTGGCTTTGCCGGGATGCAGCGCTATGGGGCGATGACCTGGAGCGGAGATGTGGGCGCCGACTGGAAATCGTTCAAGTTCCAGATAGCCGCCGGCCTCGGCCAGATGGCTGCCGGCCTGCCTTGGTGGACCTACGATTCGGGCGGTTTCTTCCGTCCTGTGGAGCAGTATGATGATCTTGATTATCAGGAGAGGATGATCCGCTGGATCCAAACGGCGGTCTACACTCCTTTCATGAGGGTTCATGGGTATCAGAGCCGTACTGAGCCATGGGAGTATGCTCCCGAGACCGAGCGGTTGTTCAAGGCGGCTATCCAAAGGCGCGAAGCCTTGATGCCGTATATTCTTGAGTGCGCCAAGAAGGTCAGCGAAGAGGATTACACCATGATGCGTCCGCTGGTGTTTGACTTCCCGGATGACGAGGAGGCTCTCCGTCAGGACTGCGAGTTCATGTTTGGCCCCGACTACCTCATCTGCCCTGTCACGGAAGGTCATGTCACTTCATGGAAAGTCTACCTTCCGGAGAATCTTGCCGGGTGGGAGGACATCCGGGACGGGAAGCATTATGACGGTGGACACTACTACGATGTTTTTGTGGACATGGAGAATATTCCAGTATTTAAAAAGGTGGATTAAATAAGTAAAAGGATGATTATGAGTAGATTCCGGTTAATAGTCGCAACGTTTACGGCCGTCCTTTCTTTCGGGATGGTCGCCTATGGTCAGAAACTCCCTTATCAAGATGAGACTCTCCCGATCCCTCAAAGGGTCGAGGATCTTCTCGGAAGGATGACTGTGGACGAGAAGATTGATTTGATGAGGGCGACTTCGCCGGCTAATGAACGCCTTGGAATCGCCAAGTATTATCATGGCAACGAGGCCCTCCATGGGGTTGTCCGTCCAGGTAATTTCACTGTGTTCCCGCAGGCCATCGGGCTTGCGGCGAGCTGGGATCCGGACTTGCTTTATAAAGTCACGACAGCGATTTCCGATGAGGCCAGGGCCCGCTGGAACGAGCTTGGAGAAGGAAAACTGCAGAATAACCAGTTTAGCGACCTGCTCACTTTCTGGTCCCCGACGGTCAATATGGCCAGGGATCCCCGCTGGGGAAGGACTCCAGAGACTTATGGTGAGGATCCTTTCCTGACAGGAGAGATGGGGACGTCCTTTGTCAAAGGACTTCAGGGGAATGACCCCAGGTACCTGAAGGTGGTTTCGACTCCCAAGCATTTCGCCGCGAATAATGAGGAGCACAACCGTTTCGAGTGCGACGCCGAGATCTCCGAAAAACAGCTTAGGGAATACTATCTGCCTGCTTATGAGGCACTTGTCCGCAGGGGACATGCCGCTTCGATAATGGCTTCCTACAACGCTATCAACGGGATTCCATCCTCCGCTAATCCATGGCTTTTGACCAAGGTTCTCAGAGGTGACTGGGGCTTTGACGGGTATGTCGTCTCAGACTGCGGAGGACCTTCTACACTTGTGGAAGACCACCATTATGTGGCTAAGAGGGAGACTGCCGCGGCTTTGTGCCTCCTCTCCGGTCTCGACCTTGAGTGTGGTGATAACTACTACATCGAGCCTCTTAGGAAGGCCTATAAACTCGGGATGGTGAAGGACGAGGACATTGACAGGGCCGCCCGCCGTATCTTGACAGCCAGGATGCGCCTTGGGATATTCGACTCTGGAGAAGCCAACCCCTATACCAAGATATCTCCGAGTGTGATCGGATCCCAGGAACACCAGGACCTTGCCCTGGAGATGGCTAAGGAGGCGATTGTCCTGCTCAAGAACGACAACAAGTTGCTCCCTTTGAAGAAAGGCAAAGTCCGCTCGGTTGCGGTGGTCGGAATCAACGCCGCATCATGCGAGTTCGGAGACTATAGCGGCACTCCCGCCTCGACTCCTGTCTCGATCCTCGATGGCATCAAGACCGCTGCCGCAAAGGAGAATATCAAGGTCAATTTCGCGCCTTGGAAGACAGCGGCTGACGGAATGGAGATGATCGCCCCCGAGTTTTTCCCGAACGGACTCAAGGCTGAGTACTACAGCGGAACAGAGCTAAAGGGTCAGGCGAAGACAAGGAAAGACGAGTGGATCAACTTCGAGCCAAACAACCAGGCTCCGGATCCGTTCCTTCCCGCTTCTCCATTGAGTATCAGGTGGACCGGCACGCTCCGTCCCAATGTGAGCGGCGAATATGAGATCAGTTTCACTTCTGACGACGGATGCCGCCTCTGGCTCGACGGCGATCTTCTCATCGACGCGTGGGGTGGCCATCAGGTCCGTTCAGACAATGCTAAGGTCAAACTTGAGGCTGGCAAAGAATATACGATCAAGGCTGAGTATTGGAATAATCTCGACTATGCTGTGGCAAAGTTGAGTTGGAAACCTCCGGTGCCTGACGGTCAGGGAAGGCTTGCCCTTTACGGTAAAGCCGGTGAGATGGCCGCTAAGAGCGACGTCGTGATCGCTGTCATGGGCATCAACAAGACCATTGAGAGGGAAGGTAAAGACCGTGATTATCTGACACTTCCAGCGGATCAGCAAGAATTCCTCCAGGAGATTTACCATGTCAACAAGAATGTTGTCCTGGTGCTGGTTGCTGGCAGCTCGCTCTCAATCCTTTGGGAGGATAAGAATCTTCCTGCGATCGTGAACGCCTGGTACCCTGGAGAGAAAGGCGGCACAGCCGTGGCGGACGTCCTGTTCGGGAATTATAACCCGGCCGGCCGGCTTCCTCTGACTTACTACAACAGGATTGAAGACCTTCCTCCTTTCGATGACTACGACATCACTAAGAGGACCTACAAATATTTCGAGGGCGATGTCCTTTATCCTTTTGGCTATGGTCTGAGTTACAGCTCTTTCCGTTATTCTGACCTCAAGGTTGAGGATAAGGGTGAGAATGTTGAGGTAAGCTTTACCATAAAGAACACCGGCAAGTACGACGGGGATGAGGTCGCCCAGGTCTACACTCGCCTGAAGGAATATGAGGGCAAAGCTCCCATCAAGGAATTGAGGGGATTCAAGAGGGTCCATCTAAAGAGAGGCGAGAGTAAAGTCGTCACCGTCCCTGTGCGCCGCGAAGACCTCCGGTACTGGAGCGATAGTAAGGGACAATTTATTGTTCCTGAGGGACTTCCTGAAGTCATGGTGGGTGCATCGTCCTTGGACATAAGGTTAAAGACAGAATAGGATCATGAGACGATTGTTGTCATTGATGGTGGCTGTGCCACTCCTTTTGGGGGCCTTTTCGTGCGCCGATAAAGTGGAGGGAGAGCCCGAAGCTTCCGATCTCGCCGGGATGTTCACCGCCCCTCCTCTCCAGTATGGTCCCTATGTGTGGTGGCACTGGATGGGCAGCAACTTCTCCAAAGAAGGAATCCGTGCTGACTTGGAGGCGATGAAGGCTTCCGGAATCGCCGGAGCCACAATATTCAATCTCACCTCCGCTGTGCAGGAGTCTGAAGCCCCGATCGGGAACAACCCTTGGCCCGACCAGACCTACAGGAGCGAGAAGTACTGGGAAGCGATTGAATATGCCGCTCAAGTCGCTGATGAGCTTGGTCTGGAGATAGGTCTTCACAATTCTCCTGGCTACAGCACCCTCGGTGGCCCATGGATTGACGAGGACAAGGGAATGCAGACAGTCGTCCAGAGCAAGACAGAGGTGAAGGGAGGCCGTAAAGTTAGCCTCTCTCTCCCGGTTCCGGATCTGCCATCATTCTCTTTCTATGCTGATTTCACGGCAAAGGCAACGAAATTTCATGATATCGCCGTGATGGCCGTGCCCGTCAAGAAAGGTCTGACAATAGCTGATATTCAGGATCTTACAGACAAGATGAACGAGTCTGGAAAGCTGGAATGGGATGCGCCTTCCGGTTTGTGGAATGTCTACAGGATCGGACATGCGTGCACCATGGCCTTCCCTCATCCGGTTCCGGAAGAGTTGATCGGGAAATGCTTCGAGGCTGACAAGATGAACGCTGAGATCAATGCTTTCCATTGGGATAATGTCCTCGGACCCTTGAAGGAGCATGTCGGGAAATATTTCGGGAAATCCTTCACCCATGTCTTGATTGACAGCTACGAGGCAGGTGACCAGAACTGGACAGATGGATTCCGGGAGAAGTTCTCCCAGATGCATGGCTATGATCCTGTCCCTCTTTTCGCCCTCAAAGACGCCGACCCGGAGAATGAGTCGGTAAAGTCCTTCAATGCTGACATGGACTCGACCATCAACCGCATGTTCATCGACAACGCTTTCAAGGTCGCTGCCGACAAGGCTCATGAAGTTGGTCTCCAACTCTATTGGGAGCCTTATTCGGGCCAGTTCGATCCGTTTGAGTCAGTGTCGGTTCCGGATCTTCCTATGGGAGAGTTCTGGACACACAGCGGTGGTGAGATCAGCTCCGCCGTCGTCGATATGTCCAAGAAATACGGGAAAAAGATCGTCGGCGCCGAAGCTTTCACAGGGTGGCCTGACAACAGCCATTACACAGAAGATCCTGCCTGGCTCAAGCGCTCAGCTGACGGGACTTTCATTTCTGGAACAAATCGTCTTTTCCTCCACCATTGGGTTCACCAGCCTTTCGATGACCGTTACCAGCCTGGAATGGGAATGGGTTGGTGGGGAACTCATTTCGGGCGTAACCAGACCTGGTTCGAGCCCGGAAAGGAGTTCTTCAGGTACCTGACCCGTTGCCAGATGATGCTCCAGCAAGGAGAACTGGTTGACAGGGACGATGACTGGATCCACAGGAAGACAGTGGACTCGGACATCTATTTCACGGCCAATCATGATGAGGAAGAGGCGGTAATCGCTATCCCGGTGGCTCAGCCGGCTCAGCAGCCTGAATTATGGGATCCGTACACGGGTAGGATATCCCTTGCTCCTGAGGGAATAGCCGACGGGGATTCGCTCCGCGTCGCCCTTGACCCGGGACAATCAGTGTTCGTCGTCCTGAACCATGGGAAGTCCGGTTACAAAAAAGAGTCTCTCTTCCAGGCAAAGTCATCCCAGACCAAGCCCCTTGGAGATGTCTGGGACGTGGAATTCAAGCCGAAGCTGGATGAGCCGTTCTCGATTAAATCGTTCACTCTCAAGGACTTCGGCCAGTCGGGCGATGAAAGGTTGATGTATTTCTCCGGTACTGCTACATATTCAACCACCGTCACCATTGCCAAAGAAGATCTCGCCTCTGACAAGAGGGTCGTCATCGATCTGGGAGAGCTTAATGATCTTGCTGAACTCTTTGTCAACGGCAAGAGGGTGGGCGTCCTATGGTACCCTCCTTTTAAGACAACCATCACTCCTTTCCTGAAAGCCGGAGAGAACACTATCTCAGTGGCGGTCACTAACACTTGGGCTAACCGCCTGATTGGAGATGAGCGCTATGAGCCTGATTTTGAGTGGGGTACTGATAGGGGAGTCGAGAGAGGAAGGGCAATGAAGGCCTTCCCGGAGTGGTTTATGAAGGACACGCCCCGTCCTTCGAAAGACCGTAAAGCCTTTGTGATCTGGTCCTATTTCAGGGAGGATTCGCAGCTTCAACCCGCAGGGCTTACCGGTCCGGTGAATCTTGAGATTCAGAGTCTATGAGAAATCTGTCGTATACATTATTGACAGTCATCATTTTACTGTCGGTCACTGCCCCTGCGAAGGGGCAGGAGGCCGAGGATAACACTTTCGGCGGCTGGGAGTTCTTCGAGGTCAACCATGACTTCGGGAAAAGTCCTTTTTTCGCCACCTTCTATTTTGAACATGACAACTACCAGTACAAGAGGCTCGAGTGCTGGTACACCAGGACGACACTCGGAGTGAAGCTTTTGCCTTGGCTTAAATTCGATGTCGCCTATGATTTTATCCGGGAACCTTCCTGGTTGACCCACAAGGCTGTGGCTGATCTTACGGCGACCCTTAAGCAGGGTGGCCTGAAAGTCTCCGTAAGGGAGCGTTACCAGCACGGGTGGACCCCTGAGACCGGAGGCCAGAGCGATGTTCTCCGCTCCAGGCTTAAGGTCCAGTACGCTATCCCGGGGACTAAGTTCAGTCCTTATCTGGCCGCTGAGGTTTTCACCTGGGGAGACCAATGGAAGAAGACAAGGCACTATGTTGCCTGTGACTATGACATCACCAACGCCGTTCAGCTGGAGGCCTATTATCTTTACTATGCCTTCAACGGACCGCCGGCTGAACATGTGCTGGGACTTGGAATCAATTTTAACATTTAATATTTAGAATACGCTATGAGACAGCTGTTTCTGCCATTCGCGGCGATCCTTGCCGCAGCCCTGCTCTCCTCCTGTGGAGGTCAGGGGAGCCAGGCTCCTACCCAGGAATGTGGAGGGTCTGAGTTCACCACTGAGTATCTTACCCCCACGAGGGTTGTTCTGACTAAGGGCCCTGTCAACGGGCCGGAGATTCTCATGAGGCAATATCCCGGTCAGGTCTCCACTTCGGAGCCTCTGGTGACAGTCTTCTCAAAGGGAGGATCTGTCCTTCTGGATTTCGGAAAGGAGATCCAAGGCGGAATCCAGATTGTCCGTTCTATTGCCGGAAGCAAGGAGCCTGCGAGGTTCCGTCTTTGCTTGGGAGAGTCCGTGAGCGAGGCGCTCAGCGATGTCCGCGAGCAGGGAACCACGGCTACCAACGAGCACTCAGTCAGGGACTTCGATATTTCCGTGCCATGGCTTGGTGTTGCTGAATACGGGAACAGCGGATTCCGTTTTGCCCGTTTGGATTACCTTGGCGATGACGATGATGTCTCTATCGTGGCAGTTCGCGCGATCGCCAAGTACAGGGACATTCCCTATCTTGGTTCGTTCAAGTGCGACAATGATCGCCTCAACCAGATCTGGCAGACAGGTGCCTACACCGTCCACCTCAATATGCAGGAATACCTTTGGGACGGAATCAAGCGTGACCGTCTGGTCTGGATTGGTGACATGCATCCCGAGGTGATGGCTGTCGGGACTGTTTTCGGTGACCAGCAGGTGGTCCGCAAGAGTCTTGACTATGTCAGGGACGGAACTCCGGTTCAGACATGGATGAACGGAATATGCTCATATTCATTGTGGTGGATCATTATTCACCAACATTTGTATCAGTGGTATGGAGACCTAGATTACCTCAAGGAACAGAAAGACTACCTGTCCGCCTTGCTTGAGAATGTTATCAAAAATATTGATGGAACCAAAGAGGCCTATAAGGACGGGCGTTTCATAGACTGGCCTTCCAACGACAAGCCCGATGTCATCCATGCTGGTCTTCAAGCCCTTTCTGTGAGGGCTCTTGAGGCTGGTTCCGAGATGGCGGCGACGCTGGGCGATGCCGCTCTTAAGGAAAAGTGCGACGATGCGGTCTCCCGTCTGCGTCAGTATGTCCCTGACAATGTGGGTAACAGCCAGGCTGCCGCCTTGCTGGCCATCGAGGGAATGTTGGATGCCGAGGAGGCTTCCAAGATCATTCTCAACAACGGCCCGGAGAAGTTTACCTCCTTCATGGGATATTACTTGCTTGAGGCTTTGGCAAAAGGCGGGCATTACAAAGAGGCCATGGATCTTATCTCCACCTATTGGGGAAGGATGCTTGACCTGGGCGCCACGACGTTCTGGGAGGACTTCAATTTCGAGGATGCCAAAAACGCCGCCAGGATTGACGAGGTTGTTCCGGAAGGCAAGTTCGACATCCACGCTGACGGAGGCGCATGGTGCTATGTCGGTCTCCGCCACAGTTTCTGCCATGGCTGGGCATCCGGCCCTACCACATGGCTCAGCCGTCATGTCCTTGGTATAGAGCCTGTTGGTGTCGGTTTCAAGGAGGTTAGGATTGAACCTCATCTCGGAGACCTGCAGTGGGCTGAGGGTACTTTCCCCACTCCATACGGTGTCATCAAGGTCAGCCACAAGAAGAACGCTGACGGCACTGTATCTTCTGATATTACTCTTCCAAAGGGAGTCAAAAGAGTCAAATAGTCATGAGAAAAATAGCAATATTCCTAAGCGTCATTGCGCTTTCCGCTCTTGGCGCTTGTTCAGATAAGACCGTCACTGGAGCAATCCCTCTTCCGGAGCATCCAAGGCCGGATTTCGAGCGTTCCGAGTGGGTCAACCTGAATGGCCATTGGGCCTTCACTTTTGACCAGCAAGCCGCCGAGACGGCCATCTCGACCGGAGACTTCTCCGCTATGGACAAGAAGATCCTTGTACCTTTCCCGTGGGGATCCAAGCTTTCTGAAGTTGAGGACGGAGGAGACATCGGATGGTATGGCCGTGAGATCACTGTTCCTAAATCATGGAAAGGTAAGAGAGTCTTCCTTGTTGTCGGAGCCTCGGACTGGGACACCCAGGTACTGCTTGACGGCAAAGAGATTGGCCGTCATCAAGGTGGTTACACCCCGTTTGAATGTGAGCTTACGGACGTGACTTTCGGCAAGGCTCAAAAGCTCGTCATCAAGGCTGACGACACTGCCAGCGATGCCCACCTCTACGGAAAGCAAGGTTACGGCAATGCCCGTGGTATTTGGCAGACTGTCTATCTTGAGGCCAGAGGTGAGAACTACATCAAATCTCTACATTTCTCTCCTGACATCGACAACTCTTCCGTCAAGGTGGACGTGGCCCTGGCTACGGCTGCGGCTCCCGGAGAATCCTTCAAACTGGCCTTCAAGACCGGTGGGCAGGACACATTCACGGGTGATCTCGAAGGCAAGGACAAAGCTTCTTTCGTGATTTCTATCAAGGACCAGCACCTTTGGGATTTGGACGATCCTTTCCTCTATGAGGTAACGGCTTCTATTGGAGGAGATTCCGTCGACAGCTACTTCGGCCAGAGGAAGATCGGGACCGTCAATTTCCCCGGAGCCGACTACAAATACGTGGCTCTCAACAACAAGCCCATCTATCTGCAGCTTTGCCTGGACCAGAGTTACCATCCGGAAGGATTCTACACCTTCCCGAGCGACGAGTTCATGAAGAACGAGATTCTGCTCTCAAAGAAGCTTGGCCTGAATGGTAACAGGATCCACATCAAGGTGGAGATCCCCCGAAAGCTTTACTGGGCCGACAAACTCGGTCTGCTGATCATGGCCGACACCCCCAACTTCTGGGGTGAGCCTGTGCCCGAGGCCCGTCAGGACTGGGAGCACTGTCTGCGGGGCCAGGTCGAGAGGGATTATAACCATCCTTCAATATTCGCATATGTGAATTTCAACGAGACTTGGGGACTTTTCGACAAGGACCATGTGTACACCAAAGACGCCCAGGAGTGGGTCCGCTCGATGTACCGCCTCACCAAGAGTCTGGATCCGACACGTCTTGTCGAGGACCAGAGCGCCTGCAACCAGGACCATGTAGAGAGCGACATCAACTCCTGGCATTCCTATAAGCCCGGTTGGGATTGGGAAAGGGAGATCAAATACTATTGCGACAACACCTATCCCGGAAGCCATTTCAACTACATAGGCGACAATGTCCAGACGGACGTGCCGATGATCAATAGCGAGTGTGGTGACGTGTGGGGATATCATGGCAGCGCCGGCGATGTCGATTTCACTTGGGACTACCATATCATGATCGATCTCTTCCGTCGTTATCCCAAGTGCGCCGGATGGCTCTACACTGAGCATCACGATGTGATCAACGAGTGGAACGGATATGTCCAGTACGACCGTTCCCCGAAGATCGACGGTCTGGATGACCTTGTCCCCGGAATGACCATGTCAGATTTCCAGAGCTTGTATTACATCTCCCCCATGAAATATCTTTGGACAGTCAACAAGCCCGGCGAGCAAGTCCCTCTTTCTTTCTATGGCTCATTCATGACTGAAAAGGATCCTGGGAAGCTTTCCCTTGAGACGGAACTCGTTGGGTATAATAGCCTTGGCGAGTTTAAAGAATATGAGAAGAACTCAATTCCCGTGACCTTTGAGCCATGGCTCAGCAAGCCGGTAGCGAGCCAGAAAGTCACTGTTCCCGAGGAGAATGGCTTGTACTGGCTCAGGATGGTCCTGAAGAATGATAAAGGTGATGTCCTCCATCGCAATTTCACCACTTTCAGGGTGAAGAACGGGAAGGCACCGGCCACGGAAAACACAAGGATCCTGACCTTTGCCCCGGCCTCTTACACCGCTGCCGAATGGTCCAACGGCCAGTCTTCAGTCTATGAGGGCCTTAAGGAGAACGGTTTCGGTCATGGATATTTTGAGTACACGATAGACCTGCCAGAGGATCTTGACCTTGAAAGTGTCCGCTCGGCCACCTTGTTGTTCGAGGCTTCCGCAAAGGAGAAATTCGGGAAAGACAGGGACGGCAATGAGATCGAGGGCGACTACATGCTTGGCAAAGGCACCTTCGACCACTGCAAATCCCTCAATTCCTATGCGATGACGGACACCACTCTGTGGCCTTCCAAACTGGAAGTCTCAGTTAATGGGAAGGTTATCGGAAAGGTCGATCTCAAGGACGATCCGGCGGACCATCGTGGTATCCTCTCATGGGGAGCCCAGCCTTATGTCCGCGAGATGCGGGAAGGCGGTTCCTATGGCGAGCTTGTGAAGATCGACGTGCCTCTTAATGGCATTCCTGCCGGTGAGATCCTGAAGACGGGGAAGGTCAAGCTCCGCTTCAACGTGCCCGCTGAAGATCTTGATGGTGGACTTGCCATCTACGGTAAAGACTTCGGCCGTTATCCCCTTGACCCGACTATCATTATCAAGTACTAATCAATGAAGTTATTCCATACACTATTATTATCCCTTCTGGCGCTGATCCTCTCATCCTGCGGAAGCCATGAGTTGTTCAAGGACGGAAAGTCTAAATATTCGATAGTCCTGTCCCAGGATGCCCCAGAGTCGGAGAAATATGCCGCAAGGGAGCTCCAGTACTGGATCAAGGAAGTATCCGGCGTTGAGTTACCGATCGCCGGTCTGGAATCTGGCAAAAAGGGACACAGGCTAGTGGTCGGTTTCAATCCGCTGGTCCAGGAATTGGTCCCGGATGCCGTCAAACCGGAAGACAGGGACGACTCTTTCACTTTGAAAAATGTCGGAGGAGACGTCCTTTTCTGGGGTGGTTCCCTTCGGGGTACACTATATGCCGTGTATTCCTTCCTGGAGGAGGAACTTGGCTGCAGGTGGTACTCCAGCAAGGTCAGTGTCGCTCCAAAAAAAGACGCCTGGGAGTTCGCTTCTCTGGACCGCCATGAGGAGCCGGGAATCATTATCAGGGATAATTGCGTCCTCGATGTTCGGGTCAATCCCACATTCTCAGGACGGATGAGGAATAATTTTGTCAGGCTGCCGGGAGAGAAACCTGGGGAGACCATTCCCGGAACCGCTGAAGGCTACTGGGGCGTCCATTCGATGGGCTACCTGATGCCTCCTTCTGAATATTTCCACGATCATCCGGAGTACTTTAGCCTCAGGGACGGGAAACGTCAGTCCGGCTACGCCCAATTGTGCCTTTCAAATCCGGAAGTGCTTCAGATCTGCATAGATAAGATCAAGGGTGTGATGCGTAGTGAGCCTGATTACCTCATCTACTCGATGGAACAGGCGGACAACCGTTTGTTCTGTGAGTGTGACGAATGTGCCGCCCTTGTCGAAAAATACGGCGGTCAGTCAGGCATCATGGTCTGGTTCGTCAACCAGGTCGCAGATGCTGTCAAGGATGAGTTCCCTGACAAGTTCATCGGCACTTTCGCCTACCAGTACACCCGCCACGCTCCGAAGGACATAGTCCCGAGGGACAATGTCGTGATCCGTCTTTGCAGCATCGAGTGCTGTATGTTCCACGAATACGACGAGTGCGAGCAGAACAAGGATTTCCTCAAGGACTTGAAGGATTGGTCCGCCATCGCTCCACATCTGTACATCTGGGATTATGTGACAGACTTCGCCCAGTACTGTCTCCCTGTGGCCAACTGGAAAACCATGGCGCCACACATCAAAGATTTCAGGGATAATCATGCGATTGGAATCCTTGAGGAAGGTGATTACCAGACAGTTAGTTGCGAGCTCCGGGAGATGCGTTCCTGGGTTCTGTCAAAGCTCATGTGGAATCCTGATGCTGATGTCGAAGCCTTGATAACGGATTTCTCTGATGGTTATTACGGGGCCGCAGGTCCTTACATCCGGAAATACATTGACCTTGAGGAAAGGATCCTGAAACGTCCCGGAATCCATTCTGATTGCTATATCGACGCGTCCGACTCGATGTACACCGACGAGTTCATCTCGGAGGGACGGAAGATATTCGCCGAGGCCAAAGCAGTGGTCGCCTCTGATCAGACCCTTTTGGACAGGGTTGAGACTGCCGAGATGCCGTTATGTTTCCTTCTGATGCACCGGAATCCGGTCATCGGATTCAAGGAAGGGGCTGACGACCTTGTCCGGAGAGTCATCCAGCGAGAAGGAATAGACCGTATGGCGGAAGGCGAGTGGGCCGGAGGTGTGATGGAGGCCAAGCGTCTGCTGGACACTTATGACCAGCTTGAGGCCAGCTTCAAGGTGGCACCTGAGTTGCCTGCGGCTGATGTCAATCCGACAATCCATGGGGTGTCGTTCCAGAAATACGAGGGCTTTTTCATGACCACCTCGCAGATGGTCTGGAGAGAAGATCCGGTTCATGAGGGCGTTTTGCCATGGATCAAGATTGACACCGATCCTGAATTGGACCATTTCGGCTATGTCTTCGACTGCTGGTTCAAGGCTGAAGAGGATGGAGTCCACCAGTTTAAGATTGTCAGTGACGACGGTGCGGTGCTTCATATCGACGGGACGGAGGTCATCAATCTGGATGGTTCACATTCCCCGAAGAGCGGGGTTGCTTTCGTCAATCTGAAAAAAGGATTTCACCGCCTGAAACTCAGATATTTCGAAGATTGTGAAGGCCAGATGCTGGATGTGTATCTAGCCGCTCCGGACGGTTTCAACGGCCCTCTCCCGGCCAGTCGGCTTTTCATCCCCTAATGTCATTCTGAACGAAGTGAAGAATCTTCAACCAGGTAGCTGAAAAAGATTATGAAGAAAACGATTTCAATGCTGAGACCCGTTTGTTCCTGGCCACTCCGGACAAAGAGAACGCGGGACAGGTTTGGCAGTTCAGACCTCTGGGAGACAGTACCTATCTGCTGGTCAATGGCTTCTCCTTCCAAGCTCTCGATAACGATGGGGGTGGCGAAGGGTCCGGCCATCCTGTCATCCAGTGGCCGGACGACAAGAACAACCCCAATCAACAGTGGGTAATGTCATCATGGCCGGACGGCTCTGTGTGCTTCAAGAGTGTCTCCAGCGGCATGGCCCTTGGTCTTGTCAAGGCCGGGCAACCTGGAGGTGAGGTGGTCCAGCTCACTCCGGATGAGGATGACCCCAGGCAGAGGTGGTTGATCCGCGAGTCTGACATCAAAGTGGATTTCATAATCGCCAAGACTGAGTCAAAGAACGACTGGGAGAATGAGAAGGTGTTCGCTGTGGGCAAATTGCCGGGGCACGTCACCTTTATTCCTTTCGCGTTGGATGAGGAGATGGTCTCTGATCCGGCTTATGAGTTACCCTGGAATAGGACGGAGTCTTCCAGGTACATGCTCTTGAACGGGAAATGGAAATTCCACTGGGTAGCCGATCCCAAGGATCGCCCGCAAGGTTTCCAGTCACCAAAGTACAATGTCTCTACCTGGGATGAGATCGAAGTGCCTTCTTCCTGGGAGATGAAAGGCTACGGTACCCCGCTGTATTCCAACAGTACCTATCCATTCCTTAACAATCCGCCTTTCATCCAGCCGCAGCAAGGCTACACGACCTTCACTGAGCCCAATCCGGTGGGATCCTATCGCCGGGATTTCACCCTCCCGGGCGAATGGGCCGGCAAACAGGTTTTTCTCCATTTCGACGGAGTGTACTCGGCTTTCTATGTATGGGTCAACGGAAAGAAAGTTGGTTACAGCCAAGGGGCGAACAACGATTCTGAGTTTGACATCACAAGGTATCTCTCGAAAGGACGCAACACATTGGCTGTCGAGGTCTACAAATGGAGCGACGGAAGCTACCTCGAAGACCAGGACATGTTCCGCCTGGCGGGAATCCACAGGGACGTGTACCTTGTCGCGAGACCCAAAGTCCATCTTTCGGACCTTGATCTCAAGACAAGTTTCAATGACGATCTGTCCAGTGCGTCCATTCAGGGCGCCGCCCTGGTCCGGAGTGAGGGAAAATCCGCTTCTGTTAAGCTGAAAGTGACTTTGCTGGACGAGTCTGGCTCTATTGTCGGTTCGGTTGAGTCGCCCTCCACTCCGGTCGGATCGAAAAAGGAGTTGAGGATAGATGCGGACGGGATCAGCGTTTCAAGGCCTCATCTTTGGTCCGCTGAGGACCCTTATCTTTACACGGTTAAGATGGAACTTCTTGACCGTGAGGGGAATACTCTTGAAACTACCTTCCTCCGCCATGGCTTCAGGAAAGTCGAGTTCAAGAATAACAAGCTCTATGTCAACGGAGTCCTGACTTATCTCAAGGGCACCAATCGCCACGACATCGATCCGCTCAATGGGAAAGCGGTTCCGGTCGGGACCATGCTCAAGGACATTCTCCTTATGAAGCGTCATAACATCAACACGGTCCGTACCAGCCATTATCCCAACGACCCCAAGATGTACGCGATGTATGACTACTATGGCTTGTACATAATCGATGAGGCTGACCAGGAGTGCCATGGCAACAACACCATCTCCAAGACTCCTTCATGGGAGGAAGCCTATGTCGACCGGGCCGAAAGGATGGTCAGAAGAGACCGTCTTCACCCTTCGGTGATAATATGGTCCCTTGGTAACGAGTCCGGACCTGGCCCTAATATCGTGGCGGAGAGGGACGCTGTACGCCGCCTTGATGACCGTCCGATCCACTATGAGGGAATGAACAGTGTCGCCGACCTTGATTCCAGAATGTATCCTTCGCTCCCTGAGATGGAAGCCCAGGACAAGGATGGCTCCCAGAAGCCATATTTCCTTTGTGAATATGCCCATGCCATGGGGAACGCCATCGGCAACCTCTCCGAGTACTGGGACTACATTGAGAACAAGTCCGAAAGGATGATTGGAGGCTGCATCTGGGATTGGGTCGATCAAGGTATCACCCGTTTCGGTGAACTAAATGGCAACATTTATTTCGGAGGTTCCTTCGGGGATTATCCAAATGATAACGATTTCTGTCTCAATGGTATCATTACTTCTGACCGGAGGGTGACCCCAAAACTTCTCCAGGTCAAGAAAGTTTACCAGTACGTCAAGATTTCAGCCGAAGGGCCGGTGCTGTTGCTCCTTGAGAACCGCTACACTACACTCAACCTTTCCCAGATGGAACTTCATTACAAAGTACTCCATGACGGGATTCAGGTCTCAAGTGGACAGGTTGCCCTTCCGGACACCAAGCCTTGGCAGACTTGTCAGGTGCGGCTTCCTCTGGACAAGAATATTCTGGAGGCTGAAGGCTGTGATGTGACACTCCAGGTCAGCATCCGGATGAAAGATGCGACCCGCTGGGCCGAGGCCGGTCATGAGGTGGCCTCAGAGGAGATCATCCTTTCGGAGCCATCCAGAAGTTTGGCCCCGACTCCGAGAGATGGAGCTTCTCCGCTTAGGACCTACACTGAGGACAATCGCTTCCTCTGTGCCGGAAATGACAGAATATCAGTTCGTTTTGATAAGCTTGAGGGACAACTCCAAAGTCTCTGCCTTGACGGCAAGGAAGTTCTCCATCTTTCTGGTGAGCCTCTTTTCAACGGCTACAGGTACATCAGTAACGATGCCGCGAGATTTATGGGAATCGAATTCCATGACCCTCTTCGGACTACGACCCAAGTGACTGATTTCAAGTATACCGTCTCTGGAGATGCCCTTAGGGTCATGATAGACTTTACGGCCACGGTCGGTACGACATCTGTGCCTTTCGCCGTCGTGTACGACGTACATCCCTCCGGACACATTGATGTCGAGGCGACCTTCAGGCCTTCTGAGGAATTCAATCTCCACCGGCTCGGGCTCCGTTACTTCCTGGATCCTTCTTTCGAAAACGTCACATGGTACGGGCGTGGACCCATGGAGAATTATATTGACAGGAAAGACGCCGCTTTCCTTGGTGTCTATGAATCGACTGTCTCGGACATGGCCGAGCGTTACACCCGCACGCAAACGATGGGTGAGAGGACGGATGTCAGATGGATCCGCTTCAGTTCTGATGACGGGACTGCCATAAAGATCTCCGCGGAGGCTCCTCTTTCTTTCTCCGCCCAGCATTTCACGGATGAGGACATATTCAGGGCCAAGTACTTCCACAATCTGGACAATGTCCGCCGTCAGGAAGTTGTACTTAACCTTGACTGCTTCATGGACGGAATCGGCAACGGAAGCTGTGGCCCTGGGACCCTCGAGAAGTACAAGATCACCCCTGGACAGGAATATTCCTTCAAGTTCAGGGTTGAGGCAGACGATGCCGAAACCACCTCGGATTCCGCCACCGGATTGTCCTCCTGGCTTGGACGAGGGAAGGATTTCTCTGATAAATACACTCTCGGGAAGGTCGTGGCGCTAAGCCGCCACAACATCCGTTCTCCTTTGTCCGGGAAAGGCTCCGTGACTTCCAGGATCACGCCCCATGAGTGGTTCTCCTGGACGTCAGCTCCTGGCGAGCTTTCTTTGAGGGGAGGCGCTTTGGAGACCCGTATGGGACAGTTTTTCCGCCAATGGCTGATCAGCGAGGGTTTGATGGTTGAGAACGAGGTTCCCGCTGAAGGCGCTATGCGCTTCTATGCCAACTCTTTGCAAAGGACCATAGCGACGGCTCAATATTTCTCGAGCGGCATGCTTCCTATTGCCAACGTGAAGGTCGAGCGTCATTATCCTCTCGGGACCATGGATCCCGTCTTCAAGCCCCAGCTCACGAACATCGACGATGCTTTCCGTGAGAAAGCCTTGAGCCAGATCAGGGATCTGGGAGGGAAGGATGGCCTTGATGGAGTATTCTCAAAGCTTGCCCCGAACTTCAAAGTCCTGGAGGATGTCCTGGACATCACGAAATCTCCTTCAGCCAGTAATGACACCCTCTCGTTCAGGACGGATGATCTTGTTTTCCATTTTGAGAATAATAAAGAGCCGACGATGACCGGCGGGTTCAAAATGGCAAATGCGGCATCTGACGCTCTCATACTGCAGTATTATGAAGAGCCTTCCAAGAGGAAGGCGGCTTTTGGCCACGACATCTCATTGGAGGTCTGGCACCGGATCGCCGAAGTGAAGGATTGGTATGGAGACCTGCTGTTCACAGCACCTATCGTGGCCACGAATGTGGCTCACCCTCTTCTTGAGACAATTCTTTCGGAGGTCCGGACCGACGGTCGGAAATTCTCCTTCCTGTGCGGCCACGACTCCAACATCGGAAGCGTCCTGGCAGCCTTGGACGCTGAGGAATATTCCCTTCCGGGCACGATAGAGAAGAAGACCCCGATAGGTTCAAAGCTGATGGTTACGGTCTGGAACGGTAAAGACGGAGTGAAATACGCCGGCCTCCACCTTGTCTATGAATCACCTGAACAGCTAAGGAACATGCCGTTGCTTGGTCCATCTGAGATGCCCAATGCTTACCCTGTGGGCCTTAAAGGTTTGAAGAAGAACAGCGATGGGCTTTATCTCTTGTCAGACCTTGAGAGGCGGTTCGAGGAAGCAATTGATGCTTATTGATCTTATTTTGCTATATTTGCTATACTTAAACCGTTTTATTTTTTAGTCTTAAAAACATTCTCGATATGGCTAGGCTACTTATGATGACTGATTTCTCGGAATCGTATGCGAACAAGCTCCTGAAAGGAATCATGCGTTATTCCAATGAACACGATCCTTGGGTTGTGTGTAAGATGCCACTCTCTTTGCGGGACAATGGCCGCATGGATGAGGTAGTGAAATTCGCTGTCTCATGGAAGGCTGACGCCATCATAGGCCAGTTCCTCGCGACCGATGATGTGGACGCTTTCAGCCGCTATGGGATAATCGCCTTGGCCCAGGATTTCCATCAGCCATTCCCCTCCATCTGCAACATCAGTGGTGATTACGCTGCTTCCGGCCGGATCTGCGCTGATTATCTGATCAAGAAAAGAGTCCGCAACTTCGGCTATTTCGGGTTGCGAAGCATGGTCTGGTCGGATGGAAGACGTGACAGTTTCATCGAAGAGATCAAGTCAAAAGTCCCCGATGCCACAATCTCAGTCAAGGAGATGGATGACATCAGCGAGACTTGGTGGTACGACCTTGACGAACTCAAGAATTGGCTCAAAGAGCTTCCAAAACCTGCCGCTGTCCTGGCTTGCGACGACAACCGGGCATATTACGTCATCGAGGCCGCCAAGCAAGTGGGTGGCCCGGACATGCGTATTCCAGAGGATGTGATGGTCCTTGGGATTGACAATGACGAGTTCTTGTGCCAGCTCTGTTCTCCGCAGCTATCATCTCTTAACCAGGACGTTGAGGAGGCCGGCTACGAGGCTGCCCGTTTCATCGATGAATCCCTCTCGGTCCCGGTAAAGGATAGGATGAGTAGGATCCAGAACATATTCGTCAGGCCGACTTTCATCACGACCAGACGCTCAACTGACGCTGTCCTTCACCCTAATCCTTACATATCCAAGATTCTTTACCACATCAACAACAACATCCACGAAAGAGTCTCTGTGGATGATGTCGTTGCTCTCGTCCCCATGTCCCGCCGTTTGCTGGAAAGTATTTTCAGACGTGAGATGGGTACTTCCATATACCAATACATAATCAAAGTCCGTGTCGAGAAGATGAAAGATCTGATGGTGAACGGGTACTCCCCGCTTGGCGCCGCTGACATGCTAGGCATGGATTATAAGATCATAGCCAGAAGTTTCAAGAAACTAGTCGGAATGACTCCTGGCGAATTCGCAGACTCATTAACGCAATAAGATTCAAGATAAATGAAGAAATCTTTGATCGCGGCCCTTGGCTCGCTCGTACTCTTGCTTTCCTCGTGTGGAGGAAATGATCCCAGGCTTGTTATAATTACTTTCGACGGCTTGCGTTGGCAAGAATTATTCACCGGAGTAGACTCCAGCCTTGTCGGTAATCCAAAGTACGTCGATAATCCCCAATATTTGAAAGATAAGTATTGGCGGGAAACACCCCAGGAACGTCGTTCGGTTCTGATGCCATTCACGTGGAGCTACATTGAATCGAATGGTTATATGCTTGGTAATAGATTGAAGGGCAGTCAGTTCCAGGTTTCCAACGCTATGAGTTTCTCTTATCCTGGCTATAGCGAGATGTTTTGCGGCTGGGCGGATGATGAAAGGATCAACAGCAATGCGGCTATCCCGAATCCCAACACCAGCGTGCTTGAGGTTGCCAATGCTGATCCTCGTTACAAGGGCTCCGTCATGGTCTACGGGTCTTGGAATTCTATCCGGTACGCTGTCAACAATGAGAGGGGTGGTTTCGCGGGCAGTGTCTCCTACGAGCCTGACATAGCGTCGGCCAAGACTCCAGCCTTGGATCTTATCAATGAGATGCAGGAGGTGATGCCCCATTATTGGGGAGAGGAGCGTTTCGACGCGTTCACGTACGCTTATGCTCTTGAGACCATGAAGAAAGATCACCCGAAGGTGATGTGGGTAGCTTTCGGGGACACCGATGAGTGGGCTCATGCCGGAAAATATGATTTCTACGTGGAGGCCGCGCATGGGACGGACCAGATGATCAGGCGTATTGTGGAGTACTGTGAGAGTGATCCTTTCTACAAGGGCAAGACCACTTATATTCTTACAACAGACCATGGCCGCGGCAAGCTGGGCTCGTTCACAAGTCACAGCAGCGGCACCAAAGGTTCTGAGAACACCTGGATGATGGCGTTCGGAAAGGGGATTGAGCATCTTGGGGAGACATCCGGCAATGGACCGTTCTACACCAAACAGTTCGCCGCCACAGTGGCTCAAGTCCTTGGGATAGAATTCATTCCGAGTAATGGAGAGAAAGTCTCGCCTATTGACCCTCACTTCAAAGGTGAACCTCTTAGTGAGGATCTCGGAGTCAAGGACGTGGGGTATTTCCACGAGATCAAGGCGGCCCCTAAAGGACCTGGAGTCCGTTACAAGTATTTTGAGGGACCTTTCATGAGCGTGGATGAGCTTGCGAAAGCCAAGGTTCTCTCCAGCGGAATAGCTAAGGATTTCTCCTTGGAAGGCGCTAAGGCCGTTGACCATTTCGGCTATGAGTTCAACACTCTGCTTAAGATTCCTGCGGCGGGAAGTTACACATTCACAGTTGGTTCTGATGATGGGTCGAAGGTGTTCCTGGACGGGCAGCTGATTGTCGACAACGATGGTAGCCACAGTGTGAACATCGTCGAGGTCAAGGCTGCCATGGACGCCGGATTCCACCGCCTCCGGGTCTTGTACTTTGATGACACGGAAGGTCAGGAACTCGCGATCGGCATTTCCGGCGGAGGACTCAATTACGAAATGATTCCTGAGTCAATGCTTTTCCACGAATAACAGTACTTTAAAATGAAGAAAATACAGTTTTTTTTACTGGGCATCTGTGCCCTGGTGGCTTCTTGCGCCAAAACCGACAATGATCCGAAAGTGATCGTGATAACCTTTGATGGCCTTAGATGGCAGGAAGTCTTTACTGGAGCCGATTCCACTCTGATCAATGATCCCCGTTTCGTCTCGGATCCCCAAGCGACCAAGGAGGCATATTGGCGGCCCACCCCTGAAGCGAGGCGGGAGGCCCTGATGCCTTTCACCTGGAGCCATATCGCGAAGAATGGTTATCTGATTGGCAACCGTTTGAAGAACAGCCAGATGAGGGTCTTCAACAACAAATCGTTCTCGTACCCGGGCTACAGTGAGATGTTCTGCGGTTGGGCTGATGACGAGAGGATAGTTGAGAACGATCCGGTGCCGAATCCCAATGTCAGTGTCATGGAGGTTGCCAATAAGGATCCCCGCTACAAAGACCATGTGATGGTCTACGGGACATGGGAATCAATCCGTTTCGCAGTCAATAATGAACGTGGCGGTTTCCCTGGCAGCACTGCATATGAGCCCAATGTGTCGCCCAATCCCAGCCCCAGCCTGAAGATGATCGACAGGCTCCAGGAAAGCATGTTCGGCACCCCGAAAGGAGGTGAGCGTCCGGATGGAATCACTTACGCCTACGCCATCGAGACCATCAGGAATGACCATCCTAAGCTTTTGTTCATCTCATTTGGTGAGACTGATGAGTGGGGCCATGGCGGAAATTACGACAAATACCTCCATGCGATCCATTTCACTGATGGTTTCATAAAAGACATCGTGGAAACCTGTGAGGCGGATCCTTTCTACAAGGGAAAAACCACTTACCTTATCTCGACCGACCATGGCCGGGGCAAGGGAGAGAAGTTCAAGAATCACGGCGCGGACACCAGAGGCGCTGAGCAGACATGGCTTATGGCCTTGGGTAAGGGGATTCCAGCCCTTGGCGAGACATCCCAGAACGGACCTTTCTACACAAAGCAGATCGCTGCCACGATCGCTGACCTTCTCGGAATAGACTTCACTCCTGGCAACGGGGTAAAGTCCGATCCTTTCGATCCGACTTACTACAAAGAGCATGAGGCGCCTAAAGCGTCCGCCAGTTTCAAAGCCATAAATGCCACACCTAAAGGCCATGGGATCCGTTACACCTATCACGAGGGGCCTTTTATGAGTGTGGGAGAGGCCCTCGCCAGCCCTGTCAGGAAGAGTGGCACAATACCCTTCTTCTCCACTGACGCGAAACTTACCGAGGATCATTTCGGTTTTAATTTCAACACTTTGATGAAGATCGAGAAGAGCGGCCTTTACCAGATCTCACTGGCGTCTGATGACGGATCCAAGCTATTCCTTGACGGAGATCTTCTCTTCGATTTGGACAGGGATGGAGGCGGCTTCGCCGAGGCGTGGATACAGCTCGAGGCCGGCTTCCATCGCCTTGAGATCCCGTATTTCGAGAACTATGGCGGCGAGAATCTGGAAGTCGGCCTCGTCGGCGAAGGCATTGAGGTCGAGCAACTTCCCGCCTCAATGCTCTGGTACGACTAGCTATTTGATCACTCCAAGTTCTTTACCCACCTTGATGAATGCGGCAATCGCTTTGTCAAGGTGTTCTTTTTTGTGCGCCGCTGAAAGCTGCACCCTGATTCGGGCCTGTCCCTTCGGCACCACCGGATAATAGAAACCAGTCACGAATATTCCTTCCTCAGCCATCTTGGCCGCGAATCTCTGGGAGAGGGGAGCGTCATAGAGCATCACGGCGCAAATGGCGCTCTGCGTGGGTTTGATGTCGAATCCGGCTGCCATCATAGCGTCACGGAAGTACTTGACATTCTCCTGCTGGCGGTCGTGGAGCTCATTGCTCTCTCCGAGCATCTTGAACATCTCGATGCCTGCCGCAACGATCATCGGAGGCAGGGAGTTGGAGAAGAGGTAAGGACGGGAGCGCTGGCGAAGCATGTCGATAATTTCTTTGCGGCCGGTCGTGAATCCGCCCACTGTGCCACCGAAGGCTTTACCGAGGGTTCCGGTGAATATGTCAATCCTTCCGTAGCAGTTGAATTGCTCGGCGACGCCGCGTCCTGTCTTTCCGACGACTCCGGCGCTGTGGCTCTCGTCCACCATGACCAGAGCGTCATATTTCTCAGCCAGATCGCAGATCTTGTCCATCGGGGCGACGTTTCCGTCCATCGAGAAGACGCCGTCGGTGCAGATAATCCTGAACCTCTGGGCCTGAGCCTCCTTGAGGCAGCGCTCAAGGTCTTCCATGTCAGCGTTGGCGTAACGGTAGCGTACAGCTTTGCACAGGCGGACTCCGTCGATGATGGAGGCGTGGTTGAGTGAGTCGGAGATGATCGCGTCCTCAGCTGTCAGAAGCGGCTCGAAGACACCTCCGTTGGCGTCGAAGCAGGAAGCGTAGAGGATGGTGTCCTCAGTCTTGAAAAAGTCAGAGATGGCTTTCTCGAGCTCCTTGTGGAGATCCTGGGTGCCGCAGATGAAGCGCACCGAACTCATTCCGAAACCTCTTTCGTCCATGGCCTTCTTGGCTGCCTCGATAAGCCTCGGGGAGTCGGCCAGGCCGAGATAGTTGTTGGCGCAGAAGTTAAGGGCCTTGCTGCCGTCCTGGAGTGTGATTTCCGCGGACTGGGCGGAGGCGATGTTTCTTTCGTTCTTGTACAGGCCGGCTTCCTGGATGGATGCGAGCTCTGCTTTCAAATGATCCTGAAATTTGCCGTACATGGTTATAATTGTTTAATTAGTTTCGTGTTTCAATGAAATTAATGTAACTTTGCGATGCTAATTTAGTGATTTATTCATAAACGGCAATGAAAAATGTACTTGTGATCGGGTCAACCGGACAAATCGGTTCCGAGCTTACTATGAAGATCAGGAGGATGATTCCTGAAGGCAATGTTGTCGCTGGCTTTATCAAGGGCGCTGAGCCCAAGGGCGAGCTTCTTGAAAGCGGCCCGTCAGCCGAGGCGGATGTCTGTAATGGTGAGCAGCTTCTGGATGTCGTCAAGAAATACAAGATCGACACCATCTACAATCTGGCAGCCCTTCTCTCCGCCGTGGCCGAGAGGAAGCCGCAGCTCGCATGGCACATCCAGATCGACGGCCTGATGAATATCCTCGAGATCGCCAGGGAGAACGGCTGTGCCGTGTTCACCCCTTCCTCGATCGGATCATTCGGTCCCGAGACCCCTCGCCAGAACACGCCTCAGGACACCATCCAGCGTCCCCGGTCCATGTATGGCTGCACCAAGGTGGCCACTGAGTTGCTTAGCGACTATTATTTCCACAAATATGGCGTCGACACCCGTTCGGTCCGTTTCCCCGGATTGATCTCCAACGTGACTCTTCCCGGAGGCGGTACCACTGACTATGCTGTCGAGATTTACTATGCCGCTGTCAAGGGCGAGGAGTTCGTCTGCCCGATCGCTCCCGGCACTTTCATGGACATGATGTACATGCCCGACGCCCTTAAGGCCGCCGTCGACATCATGAATGCCGACCCTTCCAGGCTTGTGCATCGTAACTCCTTCAATATCGCTTCGATGAGCTTCGACCCCGAGATCCTCAGGGCGAAGATAACCGAGCATATTCCCGGATTCAAGATGCGTTACGAGGTCGATCCTGTCCGTCAGGCTATCGCCGAGTCGTGGCCGGATAAGATGGATGACAGTTGCGCCCGCGAGGAGTGGGACTGGAAGCCGTCCTACGACCTTGAAGGCATGACCGTCGACATGATCGATGCCCTCCGCAAAAAGCTCCTTTAACCGCTTTATCTGAATTTATCCATATTCCAGGAGGCACTGCCCTCCAGAACCACTGCCACCCTCGGCACGTTAAGAGGGGGGACCGGAGCATCGCGGAGCGATGCGAGCGGTGGGGCCGCGAAGCGGCGGTTCTGGAGGGCAGTGCCTCCTGGAAAGAGATGCTATTCTGTGATTGAGACTGTAACCGGGCCGAGAAGACCTGAGGGCAGCAGAGGGGAGGAGGCGTCGAAGAACTTGTAGGAGGTGAAAGTCTCCGCTGAAGGGTTCTGGCTGTCTCCGACAAGCCGGTTATGCCAAGGGTTTATAACCGTGATTTCCAACTGGTTCTCTCCGGGTTTCGCCATCTCTGTGATGTCTGCCCGGTACGGAAGTTTCCAAAGGGTTCCGACCGGTTTCCCGTTAATCTTCACGACAGCGATGTCCCTGACGTCTCCCAGATCGATGAATAATCTTTCCCCATCCTTCAGGGCCTCCACATTGAATGTCGTTGAATAGTCAGCCTTGCCTGAGAAGTATTTCAGGGACGGGTTGGGTGATTCGGCGAGAGAAGTCAGTTCCTTTACGGTAGTTTCCATGGTGGCCACATAATCCTTCCGGCCTTTTTTCTTTTCCCTCAGAGTGACATTCCACGGGCCTTCAACGGTGACGGCGGTCCGGACAGTCACTGGTTTCACCGTCTTGGATTCTGAGGCGGCTTTTCCAGAGAACACTACGAATATTGCGTCATCAGGAGCCAGGTCGAGGCTCACGACAGTCATTCCTCCCTCGGTCCTGAAAGGCACTTCCTCAATCTTGCCGGTCTCGGGGTGCCATACGCTCACATCCTTCCCGGTCTGCCTGAAGAGGACCTCCATCGCCTGACCTTTGGCCCCTGGACGGTTGATCCAGTAGATGTCCGTTCCGGGAAGGCTTCTGTGGACAAACAGGATGTTCTCTTCGGGGTGGAACATTATGTCAGGAACGATACCGGCATTATTCAGTACCGTGTACAACGGTTCCTCAAAGTGAACGTTCTTTATGGTTTTCAGCTTGTCCATCAACGAGTTCCATTCCTGCGGATCGTCCATCATCCCGGCAGGGGCTTTGGGGGCATGTCCGCAGATCACGGCTCCTTTCGAGGCTAGTTCCACAAGCTTGCCCAGCACGCTCACGGACATCCTCTCCGAGTTCTCATCCAGGTACAAGACTGAATATTCCATATTCCCGGCCGTCAGACGCCCATTTTTGACTCCAAGCTCGTCCTTGACGACGGTGGGTCCGGCGTAATCGTAGTTGTAGCCGGCAGGGATGAATCCAGGCATCTCGGAGACAGAGACTTCCGCGCAGACGTTGCTGTCCTCACCATAATAAACCAGGATGTCAGCCACCGCCTTTCCTCTCTGGAGCATATAGCAGCTACGAGCGAGGTAGTCGGTCCACGCCCTGGCCTCGTCGGCCCAAGTCTCATGGCGGTTGAACCACTGGCCGTAAGGGCCGAGTCCTAATCCGGGGAACACGTCGTCCAGCGGCTGGTGGGCTGATTCGTGTATGACGAAACGATTGACTCCGTGGGCCATCTCCCAGTCGGCTGTGGACTTGAGTACTCTCGGAGTGTATTTGTAGGCGCTCTGGGAAGTGCCGTGGGCGGTAAGTGACTCGGCGGCGACGATGTTCTGGCCGTAGATGTGGGCGACGGAAGCGGACTCCCTGATGTCAGCCGCTGCCATCGAGGCTGAGCCGGCGTCAATCCAACATGCGGACATCGGCACCGTGGAAGTGCGCTTGACGTCCATTCCGTCAGCGATGTAGGCCCTTCCACACTCATGGGACTCGCTGTATCGTCCCTTCATCCCATACTCTTTGACAAAGTCGTTTATCTTGTCGTAGCCGTCAGCGTAGAGCTCCGCGATCGTGACCGTCCAATCTCTCAGGAAAGCCTCGCTTTTCTCTATTGATTCCACGATCTCACCGGTCAAGACAGGCAGCCATGGTACAAGGTCATAGCCCCGTCTTGAGCGGAACTCCTCGATCATCCCTGGAGTCCAGTTCTGGCAACCTGCCTCGTAGCTGTCAGTGAGAATGTACTGGATGCCCCTCTCTCCCAGAAGCCCTCCTGTGGCCTCCTTGTACATGTCCAGGTACTTGTGGAAATACCTTGACCAGGCTCCGGGGTCGAGTTTGTCGACCTCCAGACCGGTGGCTTCCGCGGGGGCCGGACCGTTCTTGTGGCCTGTCAGGGAATATCCCAACCGCAGTACTTTCCAGTTCCCCTGGGGAGCGTCCCATGTCAGAGTCCCGTCCTTGACATTGCCGGTAAGGTCGATCACTTCGGTGGCGAAATCACCGTCTGTCTGGGTGTAAAAGTCATGGATGTCGTGCGGGGCGCAGAATCCCGCCTTCTCTTCAGCATGAGTCACTCTTCCAGTAGGGTAGAGGTTGAACTCACTGACCATCAATCCGTTCCCGACGTTGATCGCCTTCAAGCGGAAAAACTTTCCTTTAGCCTCAGGAAAAGACACAGTCGATCTTCCGCAACTCGTGCTGGGGATCTTGGCGACTTCGGTGAAAACCACCCCGTCATCGCTTTTCTCCAGAGAGACATCCCAAGAGGCGCCGGACAGGTAGGGCCAAGGCCTGACCCTGCCATCTCTGGTCGAGACTGCCCTGAAACTGACCTCTTCAGGGAACTCATAGGTTATCCATGCAAACCCCTCCTTGCCGGCGGGAAGAAGGACCGCGTCATCAAGATCCTCTCCAGAGAGGCTTTCGAGGGAGAAATTCCCTCCGGAGGAAGTAATCTTGACTTCCTTATCCCTAAGCGCGAAATCACTCTCCGGTTCCTTGACTGCCAGCACGGCTATGTCCTTGTAGAACTCTTCGGATGATCCTTTGACATTCTGGAAGTTGCCAGCCGCCTTGAAAGGCTCCGGAAGGCTGCCGGAGAAACGCTGTCCTCCTTTAACGCGCATGTCCCTCCAGACCAGTTTTTTCATGGCGTCCTCCGGGGTCACCCAGGGACCACCGGTGCAACTCCATCCTGGCGAGCTGGCCACGGTCATCTCCATCCCAAGTGAATCTCCAAGGGCTATAGCGTAACGGAAGGCGTCTTTCCAGTCGTCATGCATGTAGACCATCCTGTTCTCTACGACCTGCGGCACGCCGATCCCGGCGTCGAAATGGTGGAAACCTCCAATCCCGATCCGATCCATCCAGAGAAGATCCTCACGGATGCCTTCCTTCGTGATGTTGCCGTTCATCCAGTGCCACCACAGGAACGGACGAGCCTCCCTCGGGGGCTCGGCAAATCCGGCCTTCAGGTCGGAGAGAGACTCGGAAGACTGTTTGACAGAACAACTGACGGCTAAGCATAAAGCCGTGAGCGTCAGGAATATCCGGCGCTGGTTAGATAAACGGTTCATATTCACGATAACTATTCTTGCTCGCTGTAAAGGCGAATGATATTCAAAATAACCTCGGAGGCTTTCTCCATTGACTCAAGGGGAACGAACTCCATCTTGCCATGGAAATTCAGTCCGCCGGCGAAGATATTCGGGCAGGGGAGGCCCTTAAAACTCAGGTTGGCGCCATCGGTGCCGCCTCGGATAGGCTGGATCTTAGGCTTGACTCCAGCCATCTCCATTGCCTTGACAGCCTTCTCGACCACATGGTAATGAGGCTCGACCTGCTCGCGCATATTGTAGTACTGGTCCTTGATGACAGGGGTGGCGGTACCTTCCCCGTATTTGAGATTGATGAAGTCGCAACATTCTTCAATGGTCTTCTTCCTCTTCTCGAAAATGGCCCTGTCATGGTCACGGATGATGTAGGTCATGGACGCTTCTTCGACGGATCCGGAGAACCCGATCAGGTGGAAGAAACCTTCGTAACCCTCTGTGTATTCGGGCCTTTGCTCGATCGGAAGCAAGCCGCCAAGCTCCATTCCGATGAGGAGGGCGTTGCGCATCTTGCCTTTTGAATATCCAGGGTGGACATTACGTCCCTGAATACGGATCTTAGCGGAGGCTGCGTTGAAATTCTCGAACTCCAGCTCACCAATCTCACCTCCATCCATCGTGTAGGCATAGTCGGCGCCGAATTTCTTAACATCGAACTTCACGACGCCTCGGCCGATCTCCTCGTCTGGAGTGAATCCGACCTTGATCTCACCATGCTTGAAATCAGGATGTTCCATGATGTACTGGACAGCATCCATGATCTCGGCGACCCCGCCTTTGTCGTCAGCTCCCAGAAGGGTGGTGCCATCAGTCGTGATAAGGGTCTGGCCTATGTAATGGAGCATCTCGGGGAATTCCGAAGGCTTTAGCGCCAGTCCCGGGACTCCTTTAAGCTCGATCTCCCCACCGTCGTATTCGCTGATTATCTGCGGCTTGATGTTCGCTCCAGAGGCGTCGGGGGCAGTGTCCACATGGGCTATGAAACCGATGGCGGGAACTTTGGCATCTGTGTTCGAGGGAATCGATCCCATCACGTAGCCATATTCATCGAGAGTCGCCTCGACCCCCATCGCTTCAAGCTCGTCCCGGAGCATCCGAAGCAGATTGAGCTGCTTCGGGGTCGATGGCTGGCTTTCCGAATTCTCGTCACTCTGTGTGTCCACAGCGACGTATCTTAAAAATCTGTCAAGTATCTTTTCCATATCTTTTCGTCATTTTTTATTAACCCTCATTGACGACATGACCATGTACGCTATCAGCGCCACAAAAGGAACAATCGCGATCGCCTCGCCGTAGGCGGCATGCCAATCGGAGAGGAACCAGTTCACGTTGAAGAACTTAAGGAGCGCGCTTACGACTCCCATCAAGGCGCCGCCGGCGATAAAGCCGGAAGCGATCAGGGTACCCTTGTTCATGCGCTCGTCGTTGACCTTCTTGTCCTTGGTCCTTGTGCTGACGTACCAGGAGATCGCTCCACCGACAAGCAGCGGGAGGTTGAGGTCGATCGGGATGAACATTCCCAGGGCGAAGGCCAGGGCGGGAACCTTGAACACTGTCAGAAGGATGGCGATCACGGCTCCAATGCCATACAGCAGCCAAGGGGCTCCTCCGCCGTTCATCATCGGCTGGATCACAGCGGCCATGGCGTTGGCCTGGGGAGCGACGAGGGCCTGGTCACCCACGAATCCGTAAGTCTTGTTGAGGACCAGCATGACTCCGCAGACAGTGGCGGCGGCGACAGCGACTCCGGCGAACTTCCAACCCTCCTGCTTTTTGGGCGTGCTTCCGATCCAGTAACCGATCTTGAGGTCGGTGATGAAGGATCCGGCCACGCTGAGAGCGGTGCAGACAACTCCACCGATGATCAAGGCAGCGGCCATGCCGGCATTGCCTTTCAGACCCACGGCCACGAGGATTAAGGATGCTATAATCAAGGTCATAAGAGTCATTCCGCTGACCGGGTTGGTTCCTACGATGGCGATCGCATTAGCCGCTACCGTCGTGAAGAGGAAGGAGATCACTCCAACGATCAGCAGCCCGACTAAGGCCTGCCAGATGTTGCTGACAACTCCACCGAAGGCGAAAAAGGCGAATATGGCGAGCAGGGCGATCACGATCCCGAAGACGATGGTCTTCATCGGGATGTCCTCGTCAGTACGGAGATCCTTCGCTTTGCTCAGGGTGGCATTATTGTCGTCCTTGGCCAGCGGGCCACGGAACTCCCTGACAGCCAGCCCAACCGCCGACTTGATCACCCCGAAAGACTTGATGATTCCGATGATTCCGGCGGTGGCGATGCCACCAATGCCGATGTGGCGGGCGTAGTCTTTGAATATCTGGTCAGGAGACATCTGTGAGATCGTCTCTGTCACTCCGGTGTTCATCAGGTCGATCACCTGCCCGCCCCAAAGGATATTCATCAGCGGGATGATGACGAGCCACACGAGGAGGCTTCCGCAGCAGATCACGAAGGCATATTTCAGACCTATAATATAACCGAGGCCCAGGACCGCCGCGCTGGTGTTGATCTTCAGCAGCACTTTGGCTTTGTCAGCGACAGTCTGGCCGATCCCGAGCACGGTGGTACTGATGGTGTCGGCCCAAGTGCCGAATGTGCTCACGAGAAAGTCGTACAAACCTCCGACCAGGCCGCTCACCAGAAGCGTTCCGGCTCCTTTGCCGCCCTCTCCGCTGACGAGGATCTGGGTGGTCGCCGTTGCCTCAGGGAAAGGATATTTCCCATGCATCTCCTTCACGAAGTACTTCCGGAACGGGATCAGGAACAATATTCCCAGAACTCCACCTAACAAGGACGAGAGGAACATCTGCATGAAATTGACCTCGACCCCGAGGATGTAGATCGCCGGCAGGGTGAATATGGCTCCCGCGACCACGGCCCCGGAGCAGCCTCCGATCGACTGGATAATGACGTTCTGTCCCAGACCATCTTTCTTGCCAAGGGCACTTGTGAGGCCCACGGCGATGATTGCGATCGGGATCGCCGCCTCGAAGACTTGTCCTACCCTAAGGCCAAGGTAAGCCGCGGCGGCAGAAAAGATGATCACCATCAGCAATCCGATGGCCACTGAATAGGGAGTCACTTCCGCCCATTTCTTTTCCGGGCTGAGCAGGGGCTTGTATTCCTCGCCGGGCCCAAGCTCCCTTTGGGCGTTCTCCGGCAACGAGTTAAGTTTTTCTTCCATATATAAAATGTCATTTCGGCGGGGAGACTCCCGCAATAGTTTTATAAAGGTAGGAAAAATATTTTTCAAAAAAAATTTGCCAGATTAAAAAAAGTTCGTACCTTTGCAGCCCGCTTCAGAAAAGAAGCACACGATCATTGACAATACTGAGAGATTACAACGAGGTAAAGTGTAAAAAAGTTTGAAATCAGCAATATCGATTAGATATAGTAGGTTTTACAATTTCACGAATCGAAAGATTCACGAGAGAAAGAGAAGTTAGGGCGCACGGAGGATGCCTTGGCTTCGGCAGGCGAGGAAGGACGCGGTAAGCTGCGAAAATGTCCGGGGACCCGCAAACAGGGCGTGATCCGGACGTGTCCGAATGGGGCAACCCCCCAGGCTGAAGGCCTGGGACCGCATTTCATGCGGGGCGAACCCGGGGAACTGAAACATCTTAGTACCCGGAGGAGAAGAAAGAAAACATCGATTCCCCCAGTAGTGGCGAGCGAACGGGGAAGAGCCTAAACCGCCGTGTTCACGGACACGGCGGGGTTGTAGGACCGGCCAAAGGAACGTCGTAAGGAACCGGAAGGAGTTTGGAAAACTCCGGCGTAGAGGGTGACACCCCCGTACGGGCAACGGGACGACGTCAGGGCCGGCACCTGAGTAGGGCGGGGCACGTGGAATCCTGTCCGAATCCGCGGGGACCATCCCGCAAGGCTAAAGACTGCCGAAGACCGATAGTGGACCAGTAC
>ONUG01000074.1 GCA_900320965.1 uncultured Bacteroidales bacterium
GACTACCAGACCTTCGAGAGGGATCTCCCCGGCAGGAACACAGCCGGATATTCCGAAGGCCAGGAAGTGAGCCAGATCATCCCGGTCGAGATGTGCCAGACAATGAACCACTCCTGGGGCTATTCCGTCGCCGACCAGGACTACAAGTCTGTTGGGACCCTCGTACGGTTGCTTGCCCAGTGCGTGTCAATGAACTGCAACATGCTGATGAACATCGGACCCCAGGCAAATGGAGAGCTTCCGGCTGCAGCCTTGGAACGCCTCAAAGGCATGGGAGAATGGATGAGAGTCAACTCTGAATCGATCAAGGGTTGCGGTCCCGGCCCCATCCCCGAGCAGGAATGGGGTGTCAGCACGGCTCCAATAGGAAACAGCAAGACTTTCTATCTCCACCTGTTTTCCTCTCCGGGAGCGGTGATTGAGATTCCTCTTGCGAAGAAGGCTAAGGTCCTGGGCGTCACCGCATTGGCTGACGGAAGCAAGATCGCGACCAAAAAAGTTGGTCAAAGGTTGTTTGTCACAGTTCCCGGCGATCTGCCGGAAGACTCTGACTATGTCATCAAAGTCTCTCTGAAGTGATCCGCCCGGTCCACAGAGTTATTCTAATGATCCTTCTGATGTCTGCCACATTCTCCCAGAGTGTGGCAGGACAGGAGGTTAAAGGTTATTTCTGTCAGGATGAGGGGACAACTCTTAAATACGAAAGAAGGGAACACGGCTCCGGAGAGCTTTGGTGGACTCACACCGAGAAGATTGGAGCCTCACGCAAGCTTCCTGATGGAAGCCGCAAAGTCAACGTGACCATCAGCATCACATCCGGCAAAGAGAAATCGCCGTTCAAGGAGCCTGTTACTTCCGAAGCTTTGATCAAGCCTGACGGTACGGTCGTGATCAACGTGGCTGACGCCGCCGGCGCTGTAGCGAATCAAAAGTTCTCCGCCTTCAACTTCAAAACCACCGGTGGGAATTCGTCACTATCCCCTGACCTCAAGCCGGGAGACACCCTCCCTGACATCCACGCCGCTGTGACATGGACGATGTTCAAGTACAGAATCGACTACACCAGACGGAAGGTCATCCGGAAGGAAAAGCTGACAGTCCCGGCAGGGACCTTTGACTGCATAGTTATCCAGGAATGGAAGTCGGAAAAAGGCCCGATGGTCCATAAAGAGCACGACAATCTCAATTGGTACGCTCTGGGATACGGTCTCATCCGCCACGACAGTTTCTACCCGGATGGTTCCCTGAAAACCACCGAGCACCTTGTCTCAATTAAGAGGAAATAGCGTTAGACTCCTCCGAAAGCGCTGTAGCCACCGTCGACGGGAATAACCACTCCCGTGACAAAGGAGGAGATATCACTCAGCAGATAAAGCATCGTGCCAACCAGATCCTCCGGCTCACCGAACTTGTGGGTCGGAGTGTTCGCTATTATCTTCTCCCCTCTCGGTTTCAAAGCTCCGGTCTTCTCGTCAGTGAGAAGGAAACGGTTCTGGTCAGTGAGGAAGAAGCCGGGAGCTATGGCATTGCACCTGATGCCCATCTGTGCCACGTGGACGGCGTACCACTGGGTGAAGTTGTTGATGGCTCCCTTGGCCGCAGAATACGCCGGGATCTTCGTCAGGGGACGTATCGAGTTCATCGAGGAGATGTTCAGGACGTTCCCTTTGCCGGCCTCAAGCATGTCCTTGGTAAACACCATGGTAGCCAGGAGGGTACCTTTGAAATTGAGGTCGAACACCTGGTCGAAACCTCCCAGATCAAGACCATAGAATGTGTCCGCCAAATCATCCCCGGGGCTCATCTGCTCAACCTTGCTGGTAGCTTTAGGAGAGTTGCCTCCCGCGCAGTTGATAAGGATATCCACCTTGCCGAGTTTCTCATGAATCAGATCCAGGGCAGCCTCAAGGGCGGCCTTGTCCAAGGTGCTCGCTGAAATACCCAGACATTTGACTCCGAACTCCTTGGCGATCGCCTCGCCCTTGGCGGGGTTGTCCGCGGAGCGGCTGATCACGGCCAGGTTGACCCCGGCCTCGGCCAGTCCCCTTGTCAAGGCGGTTCCGATCACACCGAAACCACCTGTAATCACGCAGTTACGACCTTTCAGGTCATCAAATGAATATCTCATGGCTATACTGTATAAGTTCCTGATACCGTGTCGCCGCCGTGGCCTGTCCAGTTTGTGTGGAAGAATTCGCCGCGGGGACGGTCCGTCCTCTCGTAAGTGTGGGCGCCGAAATAATCCCTCTGGGCCTGCAGCATGTTGGCCGGGAGCCTCTCGGTGCGGTAGCCGTCGTAATATTCAAGGGCAGCCGTCATGCAAGGAGCCGGAACACCATTGACAATCGCCTGCGAGACGACATTTCTCCAGCCCTTCTGGGCATCCGAGAGTTTCTCCTTGAAATAAGGATCCAGCAGGATGTTCGCCAGGGCGGGGTTCTTGTCAAAGGCCTCCTTTATCTTCCCGAGGAAGACGCTCCTGATGATGCAGCCGCCTCTCCACAGAAGGGCGATCCCGCCATAGTTCAGATCCCAGCCATATTCCTTGGCTGCGGCCCGCATAAGGGAATATCCTTGGGCGTAAGAGACAACCTTCGAAGCGAAAAGAGCCCTGCGAAGGTCCTCCAGGAAAGCCTTTCTATCACCCGTAAATCGCACAGGTTCAGGTCCTTCCAGAATCTTAGAAGCCTCAACTCTCTCCTCTTTCAAAGCGGAGAGGCAGCGGGCATAGACCGACTCGCTGATCAGCGTCAGCGGCTCGCCCAGGTCAAGGGCGGAGATAGCGGTCCATTTTCCGGTTCCCTTCTGGCCTGCCGTGTCAAGAATATAATCAAGCACATAGCGTCCGTCCTCATCTTTTTTGGCGAGGATGTCGCGGGTGATCTCTATCAGGTAGCTGTCGAGGTCTCCCTTGTTCCACTCGGCGAAAGTCTCGTGCATCTCCTCATTGGTCATCCCAAGGATGTCCTTCATGATCTGATAGCACTCGCAGATCAGCTGGATGTCCCCGTACTCGATGCCATTGTGGACCATCTTGACAAAGTGGCCCGCTCCGCCCTGGCCAACCCAGTCGCAGCAGGGGGTGCCGTCGGCAACCTTGGCGCTTATTCCCTGGAATATGGGCTTCACGAAAGGCCATGCGGCAGGAGATCCGCCAGGCATCATGGAAGGACCCTTCAGAGCGCCTTCCTCTCCACCGGAGACTCCGGTACCGATATAAAGAAGTCCCTTGCTTTCAACATATTCCGTCCTTCTCGCAGTGTCGGGGAAATGGGTGTTGCCACCATCGATGATAATGTCTCCCTTATCCAGAAGAGGAATCAGTTTCTCAATGAAGTCATCTACCGGCTTTCCGGCCTTGACCATCAGGAAGACCTTGCGGGGACTCTTCAGAGAAGCTATGAAGTCCTCCAGAGAATGTGCTCCATAGAAGTTAAGGCCTTTGCCCCGACCTTCCATAAAATGGTCAACTTTCTCAACCGTACGGTTATACACGCTGACATGGAAGCCCTTGCTTTCCATGTTCAACGCCAGGTTCTCACCCATCACCGCCAATCCTACAAGTCCGATGTCTGATACTGCTTTCATTTCTTACTATCTATTATTTCTTATTATTATTCATTTATCGCGGTGACGACTGGCACATTACCTCCAAGAACCCATGCCACCCTCGGCATTGTAAGAGGGGGGACCGGAGCGGAGCACCGCGAAGCGAGCGGTGGGGCCGCGAAGCGGCGGTTCTGGAGGTAATGGTGCCAGTCGTCATGATTTGAATCGTGAAGGATAAGCCCAGAGCCCGAGAGCAGGGTTGGAGATGTAATAAACCTCCTCGCCATCGGGCATCATGTTCCATCCATCTTTCATTTTATCAATAGGATACCGCCTCAAGGCCTCATCCAAGTCGCCCCAGGCGAATCCGACGCTTTCTATCTCTTCCCTAGTCATATCCGGACCGGGGCAATACGTGATCTTGAACCGTCCCTCAGAGGACCCGTGGATCAAGTGAGCTGACGCCCCGAGGTTGTCCTGCAGGTCCTTGTTGGCGGCCGTCGCCTCCAAGGTGTGAGGAGTGCCTTTATAGCCATATTTCCGGATCAAAGAATCGATTGTCGGGTCCTCCCCGAACTCCTTCAGAGCCGGAGCCAGGATCACCAAGTCAGCGCCATCAGCGAGGGCCATGCGAGTCCTGTAGACCGCCTTGTTGCCGAGCCAGGTGCTCTTGAATTCGGCAGGATCGAGATAAACGACACATTTACGGATCTCATGGTCCACCATGATGAAATTGGTCTCCAGCGAAAGCTCTGAAGCCTTCTCGAAGCACTCGAAATCATCTCCGATGAAAAGTCCCCTTGTGACCAACTCCCCTGTCGACTCATCTTTCGCCCTGACTGTCAAGACATAAACAATCGGAAGATCGGGGATGAAATGAACTCGTGAATATTCAAGGATGTCCCTCACAGGGGTTTTGGCCCTGCCCATGATGCGCTCCATTCCATAAGACGCTCCGACAAAATGGCTCTTGTTGATGCCCTCGGATCCGCCCACACCGACAAAGATGTTCTTCGTGTAGTTGGCCATTCCGATCACCTCATGCGGAACCACCTGACCAATTGAGAGGATGAGATCGAAAGAAGGATCAAGAAGGAGCTTGTTGACCTGAGCGGGCCAAGAATAGCTCACCCGACCTTCAGAGACTTCCCTGACATATTCTTCCGGAACAGTCCCTACTGTCACCACATCGTGGCGCCAGTCATGAACCCTGAACTTTTCAGGTGGGACTCCCCTGTACATGTCTCCGATTTGCTCGGGAGTCATTGGCGAATGAGTCCCGAGAGCAGGCATGACATCAGTTAGGCGATCTCCAAGGAGATCGTTCAACATCGTAGTTATCTCACCGGCATAAGAGTTCAACCTGGTGTAGTCCGGAGGTATGGCAAGAACCTTTTTTCTGGGATTAAGGCGCTCAAGAACCTCTCGCAGCGCTTCCCGCGTCTGCGCCGGGGTGATAATGTCCGACTTGGAACCTCTTGAATAATAGAGCATAACCTAACGCTTAACCCTGGCGTTACCACTCCAGACACTCCAAACCTGCTCCTCATCGGCAGGTTGGGCATAGTCAGTGAGGAAAGTCGTGGCCAGAGCCCCGCAAGCCCAGCCGAACTGGATCCATTTTTCCGGCTCCCAGCCTTTGAGGATAGCATACAGAAGGCCGCCGACAAAGCCGTCTCCCCCACCAATCCTGTCCAGGACATGGATAGGACGAGGCTCGACGACATGCCATGTCTCACCTTCCAGCATAATGGCTCCCCAATTGTGGGAATTAGCGTTCTCGACTTGTCTTAAGGTCGTCGCGAACACCTTCGCTGAAGGATATTCCGATTTAACCCGGCGGATCATCTCCTTGAAGCCGTCAATCTTCGCGGCGATGTCCTTTCCTCCCGCCTCAGGGCCTTTGATCCCGAGACAAAGCTGGAAATCCTCCTCGTTGCCGATCAGGATGTCGGCGATAGAGCAGATCTCGCTGAAAGTCTCCCTCAGTTCTTTCTCTCTACCGGCCCAGAATGAGGCCCTGTAGTTCAGATCGAAACTGATCTTCGTCCCATATTCCTTGGCCTTACGAGCGATCTCAAGACAGAACCTGCTGGTGTCAGGACTCAGGGCGGCGATCAAGCCGGAAAGATGGACTATCTGGACACCTTCTTTCCAGAATATCCTATCGAGGTCGAAATCCTTGACATTCAAAGTCCTACCAACCTCTCCGGCACGATCATTCCAGACTCGTGGGCCGCGGGAGCCGAACCCGCTGTCAGCGACATTGATCTGGTGGCGATAACCCCAAGGACCGCCCTGGGGGACCTCCGGACCCTCGAAGTCCATCCCGCGGGAACGGAGATCGGACTTAATGAAGGAGGCAAAAGGGCTGCCTTCGACGAAAGTTGTAAGGACCTTCACTGGGAGTCCCAGGAAGGACGATATGCTAGCCACGTTGGTCTCGGCGCTTGTCGCCTGGAGGCGGAACAAGTCGCTCGAATGGACGGGCTGTCCGTTGTCCGGACATAAACGCAACCCCATGCTGGTAGGAACCAGCATGGCGTAGCGGCAGTTTTCCTTGAGATGGTTTTCCATCGTTACTTTGTCTCCATCGACTTGATTATACCCTCGTTGACGGCACGGAGTTTCTTCTCATCCATCTTGATGACTTTACGGTCATAGGTCATCAGGCCGTTGACCTCGATCTCGACATCAGTGGTCTGGGTGTAAACCGCCGCGGAGCAGCCCTGTTTGATGAGCTGCTTGAGTTGCTCGGCAAAATCAGTGTATTCCGCCAGGACCTCGTCACCATTCTTGTACTGGACATATCCCCAGTTCTTATCAGCCTGCCAGAGATGTCCCTCGATAGGGAGACCGATGCCTCCATACTCTCCAAGGACATTGATCATGTTCTTGTCCCACATTCTGAAAGCCGGGTACGGATAGTGGTGGTTGTCCAGGATGTCGCCGACACCTTCCTCCCAGTTACCACCGGAAGACTGGTTGACAAGCCTTGTGGGATCGAGTTTCTTAGTGTACGCCACAACATCCTTGGTGTCGAACTGGCTCCAGGCCTCATTGAAAGGCACCCAGACGGCTATGCACTGGAACTTCTTGACCTGGTTGATGATCTCTGTCCATTCTTTGTAGTAGTTGGACTTAGCCTCGGGAGACGCGGGCCAGTCCTCGCCTTCTCCATAATAATACATACCCCATCTCTTGCTGACGGCAAATGAAGGCATGTCCTGCCAGACGATGATGCCCAGCTGGTCGCAGTAATAGAACCAGCGGTCAGGCTCCACCTTTATGTGCTTGCGGATCATATTGAAACCGAAATCCTTAGTCTTCTGGATGTCGAACTTCAGAGCCTCATCCGTCGGGGCGGTATAAAGGCCGTCGGGCCACCAACCCTGGTCAAGGGGGCCGAGTTGGAATATACCCTCACCATTGAGTCCCATGAGCTTAGTGTTCCCGTTCTTCCGGTAAGCACCGACCTCGCGCATGGCGGTGTAGGAAGCCACACGGTCAACGACCTTACCATTCCTAAGTATCTGTATATCAAGTCCATAAAGGTAAGGAGAATCAGGGGACCACAGCTTCGGGCTGGCCACATTCAAAGTCACCGAACCTCCCGGAACAGTCATTCCGGAGGCCAGGACGGCGTACAAACCGTCAGCGGCAGGTTTAGCGGCATTGGCCGTCTCGGTGGAATATCCTATCCCGCCATCCAGGAGGAACACCTTGACGACATCTCCTTCCTGTGTACCGGCTGCGTCAACTGACACATTGATAGCCTTGTCCTTTATGCTGGAGACGACATTGTAGTCGGTAATGTGGGCCTGAGCCACCGGCTCGATCCAGACGCTCTGCCATATTCCGGACACAGCGGTGTACCAGATGCCATTTGGCTTGGAGACCTGCTTGCCACGAGGCTGGAAATCGTTATCCGTCGCATCTTCCACCCTGACCACCAATGAGTTAGCTCCACTCTTAAGATAAGGAGTCACATCGAAAGAGAAGTGGGTGTAGCCACCGGTATGGGATCCGATCTTTATGTCATTCACAAAGACTTCAGCCTTCCAGTCAACAGCCTCGAAATTCAACATGAGCCTCTTGCCTTTCCATGCTGAGGGAACGGAGAATGTGGTCTTGTACCATAGGGCGTCATCCGCGGTGAATGTCCGGCCGACTCCGGAAAGGGAAGACTCGATGGCGAAGGGCACAAGGATCTTTCCGTCGAAACTCCTGGGACAAGGCTGGGATTTGGGAGTGATGGCATAATCCCAAAGACCATTAAGAGACTGCCAGTCCTGCCTTACCATCTGGGGTCTCGGGTACTCGGGATGGGCATTGGTAGGTGAGACCTCGTCGGCCCATTTTGTCTTGATCCTGTCTCCTGCCGGAGCCCACTGCTGGGCTGACAGCATTCCCGCCACGGCAAGAAGAGCCGCGAACGATGCGATGATTCTTTTTCTCATTATCATTAAAATTATTGTAGTCAGACGTTATCTACAAAGATACTCAATTAACACGAAATTTTTAATATATTTGTATGATATGATTTCTCTGATCCTTTGCATTATCGCCCTGATTCTGGGATACCTTCTCTACGCCAGGTTCGTGGAGAGGGTCTTCGCCCCTGAGAGCAACCGCCCGACCCCAGCTATTTCCAAGGCGGACGGTGTGGACTATGTTGTCATGCCGACATGGAAAGTATTTATGATACAATTCCTTAATATCGCCGGCACAGGTCCTATCTTCGGAGCCATCATGGGCGCCAAATTCGGGCCTTCAGCCTATCTGTGGATTGTGCTGGGATGCATTTTCGCCGGAGCGGTACATGACTATCTCTCGGGAATGCTCTCCGTCAGGCATGGCGGAGTCGGATTGCCCGAGATCATCGGTATCTATCTCGGGAAAGGCATCAAGAATGTGACGCTCATATTCACCGTCCTGCTTCTTGTCCTGGTCGCCGCGGTCTTTGTCTACAGCCCGGCGATAATCCTCGGCGACATGGCCGGAGACGGTTCCACCAAGGCGATCATGATCTGGGTAGCGATTATCTTCGTGTACTATTTCATCGCGACGATGCTTCCGATCGACAAAATCATTGGGAAGATCTACCCGATCTTCGCTTTTGCCCTGATATTCATGGCCATAGCTCTCCTGGTAGGACTGTTCACAAAATGGCCCTCCATCCCTGAGATTTGGGATGGCCTTGGCAACAGGGGCCCGTCGGTCGGTGTGACAGGACAGCCCATATTCCCATGCCTGTTCATCACCATCGCCTGCGGGGCGATCAGCGGGTTCCACGCTACCCAGAGTCCCCTCATGGCCAGATGCCTGAAGGATGAGAAACTTGGCCGGCCCGTGTTCTACGGCTCGATGATCACCGAAGGGCTTGTCGCCCTCGTTTGGGCGGCGGTCTCTTCCTATTTCTTCTTCGATGGTGGCGCCGCCGAGTGTGGCTCAGACATCACCGCCGCAGCTCCCGCTGTCGTGACTTCAGTTTCCAAAACCTGGCTTGGTCTCCTTGGAGGCATCCTCGCGGTCCTTGGTGTTGTCGCCGCCCCGATCACAAGCGGAGACACCGCCCTGAGAAGCTCCCGTCTTATTATCGCCGACTTCTTGAAAATGGACCAGAAAGTGATTGGCAATAGGCTCTTGATCAGCGTTCCACTTTTCGTTGTGACAGGCCTTCTGCTCTGGTTCAACATCGCTGATTCCAGCGGTTTCAACACGATCTGGAGATATTTCGGCTGGGCCAACCAGACCCTCGCCGTGTTCACTCTCTGGGCGATCACAATCTATCTCATCTCTGAGAAAAAGGGCATGAGCTATCTCATCAGCGGCATCCCCGCAGCCTTCATGACAGCGGTCAGCATCACCTTCATCCTTGTGGACAAGGTGGGCTTCGGGATCAATCCTGCCACCGCTCCATGGATCGGTCTCGCCACCTTCTCCATCGCCGCAGCCGTGATCTCCGGCCTTAAGATGCGTCACGACAACAAACTGAAAGACAACAAATAAACATTACAGGATATGTACGACTCCACCCACGGGCTATGGATTGCCCACTGCGAAAACGGACCTCTCTCGATTGTCGGGAAGATGGCCAACAGGCACGGACTTGTCGCCGGAGCCACCGGTACCGGAAAGACCGTCACCCTCCAAGTCATGGCCGAGAGCTTCTGCCAGGCCGGTGTGCCATGTTTCATGGCTGACATGAAGGGCGACCTTTCGGGAATATCCCAGGCCGGAAGGACCAGCGGTTTCATCGAGAAACGAATGCCTGAGTTCGGAATTGAGAATCCACAGTTCCAAAGCTGCCCGGTGAGGTTCTACGACGTGTTCGGAGAGCAGGGCCACCCGATGAGATGCACCATATCCCAGATGGGTCCCCAGCTGCTGACGCGTATCCTCGGACTCACAGATGCGCAGGAAGGTGTACTGAACATAATGTTCAGGATAGCCGACGAGAGGGGTCTTCTCCTTGACGACATCAAGGACATGAGGGCCTGCCTGACCTACATCTCGCAGCATGCCTCTGAATATTCCCAAGTCTATGGAAATATTGCCTCTGTCTCAGTGGGAGGCATCCAGAGGGCATTGTTGACCCTCGAAAACGAGGGTGCCGACAAGCTTTTCGGGCAGCCGTCGTTCGACATCCCGAGGGCGGCCGAGGCGTGATGAGCGTACTCGCAGCCGACAAGCTGATGCTCAAGCCGAAGCTTTACTCGACCTTCCTGCTCTGGCTGCTCTCAGAGCTGTACGTGACCCTTCCTGAGGTCGGCGACATGGAGCTTCCGAAGTTGGTCTTCTTCTTCGACGAGGCCCACATGCTTTTCGACGACACCACCAAGGCCCTGACGGACAAGATCGAACAGGTTGTCCGCCTCATACGAAGCAAGGGTGTCGGAGTCTATTTCGTGACCCAGAGCCCGACGGACATCCCGTACAACATCCTCGGCCAGCTCGGAAACCGCGTGCAGCATGCCTTGAGGGCGTTTACCCCCAGGGACCAGAAAGCCGTCCAGGTCGCCGCTGACACATTCAGGACCAACCCCACTTTCAACACCTACGAGGCCATCACCAATCTCGCCACCGGAGAGGCCCTTGTCTCCTTCCTCGACGAGAAAGGCGCCCCAAGCGTCGTGGAGAAGGCCAAGATACTGTTCCCGCTCAGCCAGATCGGCGCGATCTCTGAAAGCCAGCGGGACCAGATTATCAAACAGTCGAGGGTTTACGGCAAATATGACAAACTCGTCGAGCGCGAGAGTGCCTTCGAGGTCCTGATGGCCGAGAAAGAGGCAGAGACAAAGCGGAAAGAAGATGAGGCCGGAAAGGGCAAGAAAGGCAAGGAAGCCGCTGTCCCTGTGGAAGATGACGCTCCGGCAGCCAAGACTTCCAAGTCAACGAAAGCCGCCAAGGTTCCCGCCAGCAAGAAGGGCGGAATCATGAGCAAGGTTGTGAAGGCTGTGATCACCGCCGTGACCGCCACCGCGGCGACGGCGATCGGCAATGAGGTCTCCAACAAGGTGACAGGTAAGAAGTCCAAGACCACCACCAAGGACAGCGCCGGAAAAGTCGTCAAGAACGCCACCAGCGCCGCCACCAGGACCATCTCCCGAGAGATCACCCGCTCGATCCTCGGCAACCTGATCAAGTAGTTGATTATCCGAAATATCTATTCAAAGAAAGAGAAGTGCACGCGACCGTAGCGCTTCTCTTTTTTGAAGCGGGGGTGGTCGGTGAAGGAGTGCTCGTCGCCGTGCTCGAGGATGAAATAGCAGCCAGGATGAAGGATATCCTGGGCAAAAACCTTGTCCGGGAGAGTCTCCAGCCCTTCAAGGGCATAAGGCGGATCGGCGAATATTATGTCGAACTTCTCGTGGCAGATCGGCAGAAAATCGAAGACATTGTCCCTTACCATTGTGACATTGTCAAGTCCCAAGCGCTTGGCCTCTGTCTTGATAAACGAAGCGTTCTCCCTGGCCATCTCAACCGAATAAACCCTGGAGGCCCCCCTGGAGGCGAACTCGAAAGCCACGGCCCCGGTACCGCCGAAAAGATCGAGGACCTTCAGATCCTCGAACTCATATTCATTATTAAGGATATTGAACAGCCCCTCCCTGGCGAAATCCGTGGTGGGACGGGCTTTGTAACCTGCGGGAGGATTGATGGACTTCCCCTTTAGACGACCTCCGATGATTCTCATACAGTCTCCACAGTTTTGAAATACCTGTACAAAGACATCTCCTCCTCGCCAGACAAAGGTGAAATGAAATGGATGGTAGAGACTTCCGGATTGAGCTGAAGCTTACGGACCGCCATGAACAGGAAATACTCGGCAGTGGTAAAATCCGCGGCCTGGAACGTGTTGGCCAGCAGGAGGTTCTCGCCCTGGGCGATTGCCAGGGACAAGATTCCGTCACCGTAGGAAGCGGCGATCTTGTTATATTCCTTGATCTCCGGGAGTTTCTTCAGAAGATAGTACAGCTCAGGAAGGTCCGAAGAAAGAGAATACACCAGCTCGGCGGAATATTCCGGCAAACTGATGTATTCTACTTTATCGTCCTTGTCAAGCTTCACTGTCCGCGAAAGCGCCTCTCTTGCGGAGGCTGGATCGAAGAACGCGGACGGTACCAGCGCGACCTTAGGAGTATTGCGTGACATGCACGTGCCGCTACTCCCAGTTACCAGCGTTGTTGTTCGGGGCTGTGATGCTACCGACCTGAAGACCCTCGTACTGGCCAAGATCCTCACGCTCAGCGATGAGGTTCACGAGCAGCTGGTGGTTAAGACCATTGAGAAGGGACTTGAAGGGCATCTTGGCCTCGAAGAGGGGCACATCGACACCAGAGACCTTCTTCACGATGGCGTTCATCTCGATATTCTGGACCTCAGCGGCACCATACTCACCGACAGCGAAAGGAATCTTCTCGATCGTGTCGATGTTGAAATCTGTCCTGCCGTGGAAAAGAGTGTCCTTGACGGCGACTTTGTTCTGGATTGAGAACACCAGATTCTTGTCACCTTCCTGATAAAGCTTGTAGAGATCAGCATCAGTGATCTTGCCCTTCCTGGCCTTCTTGATCTCGTTGGTGTGCGCCACAGCGAGGGAGTCATCCTTGGAACCGATCTGCATCAGAACCACCATCTCACCGTTCTTGTAGAACTGCTTGAGAGTGTCGAAAGAGGCGGTGAAACGATCATTGACACCCTTGTAGGCGACCTGAAGGTCACGAATGTCCTTAAGCTGCTGGATGGCTACCTTCTTTCTTGCGTTGACATCCTTCTCGAACCTGACAGGTTCCATGACGCCTTCGTAAATCTTGTACACGAGGAACACGCAAAGGAGCGCGAGCACGATACTGAGAATCGTTTTTAGAGCTTTGTTCATTATTCTGAGATTTTATGATTTGCTATTCTAGGAACCGACAATCCGCCAATTCTGGACAAAGTTAGAAAATTGATTTATGAAATGCAATATAATATTTGTAATATTATTCGTAATTTTGCTCCCGCGAATGGACAAGATCAACCAACTGGACTCTTTGCTTTGCGGCGCCGGACGGGTTTCGGTGACGGTCCACACACATCCTGACGGGGACGCCATCGGAAGCGGACTCGCTTTAACCGGCTACCTCAAGGAATGCCGGGGACTGGATGCCGTACTGATTGTCCCGGATGAGGTTCCGGAGAGTTTGAGATTCATCGGGCGCGATTCCGCTGAGGGGGAGATCATGGCATTCTCCCAGTCCCCCACCCTCGCGACGGAAAGGATCAAGACAAGCGACCTGCTTTTCTGTCTCGACTGCGCGTCTTTCTCCAGGACATGTCCGGAGATGGAAGCGGAGCTGAAGGACTCAAAGGCGCCTAAAGTGCTGGTGGATCATCACTTGGATCCAGACATCGAGGCATTCGACCTCGTGTTTTCCCAGGCAGTAGTGTCCTCTACCTGCGAGCTTCTCTACCGAATCCTCAAGTCATTGCCCGATGTTGGAGGAGATCTGGCCAAAATCCCGATGAGATCGCTGGAAGCTCTCTTGACCGGCATGACGACTGACACCAACAACTTTTCCAACTCTGTCTTCCCAGGCACGTTGGAAATGGCCTCCGAACTGATCGCCGCCGGAGTCGACAGGGACCGGATCCTTTCCGACCTGTACAACCAGTACAGGGAGAACAGGCTGAGACTCATGGGATTCCTTCTTCAGGAGAATATGGAGATAACTCCATCCGGAGTGGCGATGATGATTCTGGACAAGGAGACCCAGGATAGGTTTGATTTCCGTCAGGGTGAGACCGAAGGGTTCGTCAACATCCCGCTCGCTGTCTCTAAGGTCAAGATGAGCGTGTTCCTCACCGAAGAGGAAGGAAAATTCAGGGTCTCCGTCAGATCCAAACGTGGTGTGTCGGCCAACCAATTCGCGTCCAAGTACTTCCATGGCGGTGGTCACGAGATGGCCTCTGGCGGAAAACTCTTTTTCCCTCAGGACATTCCCTCCCCATCAGACGCCAAGGCATACATATTGAATGTGACAAAGGATTATTTCGGAATATGAGAAAACACTTCTGGAAAGCTGCCATCGGCCTCGCCCTCATCCTTGTCCCGGCGTCTTGCGGGGACAAGCAATTGGCGACCATATACGACACCCAGGAGTCGAATATCGAGGCGATCTCCGAGAACCTTTTGAACGCCAACGAAGACGCGACTCTTGAGAGGGCAAACGGTTCAGTGAGGATCACTGTGGTCCATGGCGAGGGACAGCCACTTGAGGAGAGGGGCGCGGTAGCGTTGTACTATGCCGGATACTACATCTCAGGAAGGAACCTGGGCAGCGGTAACTTGTTCGCCACGAACAATGAGTCGGTCGCGAACTCGGCCAGATGGGCGGTGACAGACACCTCATCCTTCGATATTGTCACATTGAAGCTGGATGACAAAGACATAGTCGAAGGGCTCAGGGACGGCCTTCTTGGAGTCAAAGGCGGCGACGAATGCTATGTGCTTTTCAGCGGAAAAAAGGGGTTCGGAAAAAAGAAGATAGGTAATATCCCTTCGAATGCCGCTCTGGCCTATCATTTGTGGATAAAAAGCGTCAGCAATGATTAAATAAGAGAGTTTGTATTTATGAATATATTCAGCAACAAGGCTTTACACATGTCAGGAGCGGCTCTGGCCGCAGTTCTGATCATCTCGGGATGCGCTAAAGAGAGCACAACAGACACAACCGGAATGGCTGAGGCCTTTTTCAATTCATGGATGAGCGTGAATCATCCCGGAGTCTCCCCCACCTCGGATGGCGTGTACATCATCGAGGACACACCCGGAACCGGAGAGACTGTGACTGACGATGACTTCTACCTGTTCACCGACTACACCGCCACCGACCTTGACGGCAATGTCGTCGCTACCACTTCAGAGAAAGTCTCCCAAAGGCTGGGGAGTTACAAGAAAGGTAATTACTACGGGGCCGAAATCCTGATTAATGACAAGAACTACATTCCGGAAGGACTGACTTATGTTATTAAGGGAATGAAAGTCGGTGGAAAGAGGACAGCGATCGTCCCGAGCTGGCTGAATGTCACTTCTGACGACCACCTTGAGGCCACCAGCGGCTCCAACACGATCTACACCATTGATCTGCTGGACAAAACCGATAAAATCGATGACTGGGAGATTGACACTCTCCGCAAATACGTGGCCATAAACATGTCCGGAATAGATTCCACCAAGTTCGGATACTATTGCAAAACACTGAAGGAGCCCACTGTAGACGAGGTTTTCTCTTCAGACACCACTTTCTACATCAACTACACAGGACGCCTCTTGAACGGCCAGGTGTTCGACACCACAATCGAGGACACCGCCAAAGTGTACGGGCTATATTCATCTTCAAAGACTTACGCTCCGATGCTCGTGAAGCCCTCCGGTGAGAACAGTTACAAGGAGATAAGGATTTCCACTGATGATACAAGTGAAGGGTCCACCGTCGTGGATGGCTTCGCCTTCTGCCTTTCGAGGCTTAGACCTTATGAGAAAGTCATCTGCGCTTTCTACTCGACCCTCGCATACGGTTACAGCGGGAAAGATTCACTCATCCCCAGATTCGCTCCTCTTGTCTTTGAGATAGAGGTCGTTGATGGCCCTGATGAGGATGAGGTGGTTGTTTAAAAGGAGTAGACCTCGATGAACAATAACCATCTGGCTCCAACAGAATTAGGCACCGAGAGTATCGGTAAGCTCCTTAAGAAGTATGCGGTCCCTGGCATAATCGCCATGACCGCTTCTTCTTTGTATAACATGGTGGACAGCATATTCATCGGGCACATCCCTGGCGACGGTCCACTTGCCCTGTCAGGCCTGGCTGTCACCTTCCCGCTGATGAATCTCAGCTCCGCCCTGGGCACACTGGTGGGCGTGGGAGCCGCCACCATGGTGTCCGTGCTCCTCGGACAGAAAAATTACCATGCGGCTAACAAGGTGCTGGCCAATGACATCAGCCTCAACTGTATCACAGGAGTCATCTTCGCCGTTCTGTGCCTGGTGTTCCTTAACCCCATCTTACGCTTTTTCGGAGCGAGCGCCAACACGATCGGCTTCGCTAAAGAATACATGGAGGTCATCCTCTTCGGAAATGTGATCACCCACCTCTACTTCGGTTTGAATGCCTTGATAAGATCGGCCGGGAACCCGAAGCTAGCGATGGGACTTACTCTTTTCACGGTCATTTCCAACACGATACTCGACCCGATCTTCATCTTTGTCCTCGGCCTCGGGATCAGAGGAGCCGCGATTGCGACCGTGCTTTGCCAGGCTCTCGCTCTCACATATTCCTTAAGGTATTTTACCCGGAAGGACAACATCATGAGGCTGCCCAAAAAGGTTTTTGAACTGGACTGGAGAATAGCAAAAGACTCCCTCGCCATCGGGCTTGGACCTTTTCTCATGAATTCGGCCTCTTGTATCGTCACCATGTTCATCAACCAGCAGCTCCTCAAGTACGGAGGGGACCTGGCCATTGGAGCCTACGGCATCGTCAACAGGATCAATTTCATGTTCGTGATGATCGTCATGGGGTTCAACCAAGGCATGCAGCCAATCGCCGGATACAATTTCGGAGCCTTAAAATATTCAAGAGTAAAGAAGGTGTTCTCTCTGACCGCTTTATGGGCGACCGGGGTCTGCGTCTTCTGGTTCATCGCATCTGAGTTCTTCCCGGAGGCGATGGTCGGGATATTCACTAACGACCCTCAGCTGAAAGAAATCGCGGACAAAGGTCTCCGGGCGATGAACCCGGTTGTGTTCCTGGTGGGCTGGCAGATGGTCTCGACCAATTTTTTCCAAAGCCTCGGGATGGTCAAAAAGTCTATTTTCCTGTCCCTCAGCCGCCAGCTGCTTTTCCTTGTGCCCTTGGTCTACATCCTTCCGACCTTCCTGGATGTCCGGGGAGTGTTCTTCTCTTTCCCTGCCTCGGACGCTCTCGCTTGCATAACCACATTCTTCATGATACACAGCTTGTTCCGTAAATTCAGCAAACTCAATGATGGGGACGAGCCGACAATCCTGGGAAGCCAGATCAAAAGATAAGATACAATGGACCAAGAACACACAATCATCAACATCGGACGCCAGTTCGGAAGCGGCGGAAAGGAGATCGCGATCCGGATTGGATCAGAGCTTGGAATAGCGGTCTATGACAATGAGCTCATCTCAAAGGCCGCGGAGGAAAGCGGTTTCAGCAAAGAGCTGTTCGAGCGCAGCGATGAGAAAAGAAGTGTGTTCAGCCTATTGTCATTTTTTGGGACAGACAGGTTCGGAAGCACGCAGAACTACGTGGGAGGCAATGAGTTATTCAAGATCCAAAGCGAGGTGATAAGGGGCATAGCCGATAAAGGACCGGCAATTTTTGTGGGTCGTTGCTCCAACTACATCCTCCGGGACCGCAGATGTCTTGACGTGTTTATCTCCGCTCCGATCAATTCGAGAATCAACAGGGTCATACAGAGGGCTGGGGTCGAGGAGCAGGAGGCCAGGAACATTATCGAAAAACAAGACCGGACCAGACAGGCTTACTACAATTTCTTCTCTTTCGGCAACTGGGGAGCGGCATCTGACTACGACCTTTGCGTCGACTCTTCCATCCTGGGGATAGACGGCACCGCCAGCATGATAATAGATTTCGGAAAGAAAGCCGGCCTGATACTCTGAGAATCAAAAGATGATGAGAATGACTAAGAAAAACAGAATACTCGCGGCAGTCCTCCTCACACTGGCGGTCCTAGCCGCGATCGCGGTGGGCTCAAGTTCCGGAAAGAAAGATGTCAGCATCCGCCGGATTCCGGTCGACCTCAACCAGACTTTAACCAACGAGATCTCAGACACTTCCGTTCTCGACGGCTTCGACCGGCATGTCAAAGATTACATGACATTCTGGGGGCTTAAAGGAGTTTCCCTCTCCGTGATGAGGAACGACTCCCTCCTTTTCTCAAAAGGCTACGGTCTGGCTGACAATAAAGTGCCGATGAAGCCCGGGAATATTCTTCGTATGGCTTCTGTGTCAAAGCTAATCACAGCTGTGGGCATCATGATTCTCCAGGAAAGAGGGCAATTAACACTCAAGGACCAGGTTTTCGGCCCTGGAGGCATCCTTGACGACTCGCTGTTCAATGCGGCGATAGCGGACTCTCTCTACATGAAGATTACAGTAGAGGATCTGTTGCGGCACAAAGGAGGCTTCTCGAAAAAGGGCGGAGACCCTATGTTCGCGACACGGTCACTGATGATCCAGAACCGTTGGAAAGAGGTTCCGACCAAGGAGCAACTCACTGTCGTCCAACTCAGCCGGCCTCTTCAGTTTGAACCCGGAACATGGCAAGACTATTCCAACTACGGCTATCTGGCCTTGTCCATGGTCATCGAGAAAGTGACAGGAATGCCCTACGAGGACTTCATCCAGGAGAATGTGCTTTACCCGTCCGGCTGCGTCAATTTCAAGATCGCGGGGAATTACTATGCTGACAAGTACCCGGACGAGGTCAGGTATTTTGTCCAGAAAGATGACGAGCCTGTCGATGAATTCAACAACAGCGGGCGCAAAGTGACCCGCAGTTATGGCGGCAACAATGTGACCGGACTGTCAGGAGCCGGAGCCTGGGTGGGATCAACTCCGGAACTCGCGCTCTTGGTCGCATCGATAGATGGAAAACCGGAGGTCCCTGACATCATCAGCAAAGAGAGCGTCGACGCTATGACCGAATATTTCGATCCGGAAACATTCTCGCTTGGATGGAACGACACGAAACCCACCGGCGAATGGACCCGCACCGGTACTTTCGCCGGTACGAGCGCCCTTGTAAAGTACTTTCCTGACGGGGAATGTTGGGTCTTCATCGCCAACACAAGCACCTATAAAGGCCCTGGCCTCGCCAAGTTCACCACCGAACTGTTCGATAAGCTTCGCGCTTCGTATTCGTCAAAATTCCCTCTAAGGAATCTTTTCTACGGGGAAGACTAACTAAGTCCTGACATGAGACATGCGCTGACAGCGATCGCCGCATTCCTTCTTCTTGGAGGAGTGGCTTTAGCGGATCCATTGATTACCAAAGAGAAGGAAGTAGGAATATTCTATTTCGTATGGCTCGGCCAGCACCCCTCTGAACAGACTGGCAACTACAACATCACAGAGCTTCTTGCCAATCATCCCGAGGATCTTTATGACACGAAGGGCACTCCCATCAGCCCTTTGCACAAATACCACTTTTGGGCAGAGCCCCTCTACGGCTACTACAACAGCGCTGATCCGTGGGTGATAGCTCGTCACGTGGAGCTGTTCATGGCAGCCGGGATTGACTATCTGGTACTGGACACGACCAATGGGTTCTGCTACCCGAATGTCGTGAGAACTTTGTTGGAGACATTGAAACGCTTCCAGTCTGAAGGACTGAAAGTCCCTAAAGTCTCATTCTACACCAACGGAGCCTCTGGAAGGGTGGTGAAGACCCTCTACGAGACTTTTTATAAAAGTGGGGACTACGATAGCCTCTGGTACTCTCCTGAAGGGAAACCGATGATCATCGGTATCACTCGGGAGAACAAAGGTACCACTGACCAGCTTTCTCCTGTCTACGTTGAAGGCGAGCTCCTGGATTATTTCGATGTCAGGGAATCCCAATGGCCAACCAAGCGACCCCAGAAAAACACATTCCCGTGGATGAGCTGGGATTATCCGCAAAGCATCCATGACGGGGTCGTGTCCGTGTCGGTCGCCCAGCACTCAACCGCCAAGATCCTGTTCTCAGACCCTGTCCACGGAAGAGGCAGAGGCTATGATCCCATCCTGAAAAAGAACCTTAGCGACCAAATCCGCTCCGGACATAATTTCCAGATGCAATGGAATACCGCACTCGCCAGGCCAGATGAGGTGTCCAACGTGTTCATCACCGGATGGAACGAATGGATCGCAATCAAATATGTGTTTGACGGAGAGGTCGGATTCGTGGACACTTTCACAGAAGAGTTCTCCCGTGACATTGAGATGATGAAAGGCGGTTACAAAGACAACTTCTATCTCCAGATGGTAAGGAATATCGCTGCCTTCAAAGGGAAAGAAGCCACTTTGACAGAACCTGCCTTGGAAGGCTCCGGGGTGACCTATTCAGACCTTGAAGGAGATGCCATCTGCCGGGATTTCAAGGATTTCTCAGGTAAAGGTCATTACTCTGACCAGAGTGCCCGGAACGACATCGTCAACGTCACAGTCTCCCACGACGAGACTTCCGTCTCATTCAGGATAAGGACTGCCGCCCCGATCACAAGACATGAAAAAGGCGACCTGACATGGATGAACATCCTCGTCAGTGTCAGCGACACGTGTGAAAAATCATTCCCGTATGATTACATCATCGGGCGTCACCCCAGGAAGAACGGCCGGACGAGTGTCGAGAGGGTGACAGATTCCGGCACAATAAAAACCGGACACGCTTTCTACGACGTGTCCGGTAATGAGATGATAGTCAAGGTGCCTATGAATGCCCTGGGGCTTTCCGCCGAAAACCTGAAACTCTCATTCAAAGTCTCTGACCATGTCCTCGATCAGTTCGACATCATGGATTACTATATCAGCGGAGACAGCGCCCCGATCGGCCGCTTGAGCTACAAGTACAATCCTACTTATTGACGAACATCACCGCCTCGGCGATGGAGTTCAGCTTGGTGTCGACGCTGTCGGCTCGGCTCGCGAGGACGCAAGGAGCGGTTGTTCCGACAAGCATTCCAGCCTGGCGAACACCAGTAGCGAGCTTGGAGTTTGTCTTCCAG
>ONUG01000023.1 GCA_900320965.1 uncultured Bacteroidales bacterium
GCCGGTACTATCCCCGGATCTGTTGGTGAGACTTCAGTTATCGCTATCCTGATCGGTGCCTTCATCCTCCTCTGGACTGGAGTCGCCAGCTGGAAGATCATGGTCTCCTCCGTCGCCGGTGCCCTCTTCGTGGGTTGGCTCGGAACAGCCTTCGGCGCCACTGACGTCCCCGCCTACACCCAGCTCGTAATGGGAGGTTTCGCTTTCGGTACAGTCTTCATGGCCACCGACCCCGTCACCTCAGCCCAGACCGAGTGCGGCAAATGGATCTACGGATTCCTCGTCGGCGCGCTCTGCATCACCGTCAGGCTCTTCAACCCCGGTTATGCCGAGGGAATGATGCTCGCGATTCTCCTTATGAACACCTTCGCCCCGCTCATCGACCACTGCGTCGTTTCCAGCGCCACGAACAAAAGGGCCAAGAAAGTCTCGATCGCTTAAATAGATTAAGGATATGAATACCAACAGTAACACATATACCATCATTTACACGACCGTCATAGTGACGCTCGTGGCCGCGATCCTGGCTATCGTCTCCCAGTCTCTGAAATCCAGACAGGAAGCCAACGAGAAGGCTGACACCATCTCCCAGATGATGACAGCTGCCCAGTTCGCCACCAAAGCCGACCTCCAGAAGATGGGTAACACCGCTGTCCTCGCGAAATACGGCGAGGAGATCGCCCAGGCCTTCACCGTCGGCACCGATGGGAAGAAGATCTCCGACATTGATCTGAAGGAAGTCTACTCTCCCAAACAGCTTAAGAAACAGAATTACAACATCAAGGGTGCAGGCACTGCTGAGCTTCCTGTGTTCATTTTCAAGAATGGAGTGACCGTCGTTCCCGTCTACGGTGCCGGTCTTTGGGGTCCTGTCTGGGGCTACATCGCTTTTGAGCCGAATTCAACTACCATCAAGGGAGCTTATTTCGACCATGAGAGCGAGACCGCCGGCCTTGGCGCCAAGATCAAGGACGATCCTCAGTTCCAAGCGGAATTTGTCGGCGAGAAGGCTGACTTCACGACTGCCAATGTCTTCGACATCGTCAAGGGAGGCGCTCCCAAAGAGGCCGACGGATCTTCTGTCATAGACAACAAGATCGACGCTATCACCGGTGCCACAATGACTTCCAAAGGTCTTGACGCCGCGATTGACACCTGGCTCGGAGCCTACTCCGCTTATTTCAAAGGCGCCACCACCACTAAAACAGAGGAGGAATAATCATGGACGCTAAATTGAAAGAAACTATACTGAACCCGATCTTCAAGGGCAACCCTATCACCGTCCTTGTTCTGGGAATATGCTCTTCCCTGGCCGTCACGGTCACAATGAAGGGCGCGCTCGTGATGGCTCTCTCAGTGATCGCCGTCACAGGAATCTCCAGCCTGATCCTCTCTTTGCTGAGGAATACGATTCCCAGCCGTGTCAGGATCATTGTCCAGCTCGTTGTCGTCGCCATGATGGTGATTCTCGTGGACCAGATCCTGAAATCCTTCGAGGCCACCTACGCTATTGACAAACAGCTGTCCGTCTACATCGGTCTGATCATCACGAACTGTATCGTCATGGGCCGCATCGAAGCTTTCGCCCTCGGCAACAAGCCTTGGCCCAGCTTCCTTGACGGAGTCGCCAACGGTGCCGGTTACGGAATGATCCTCCTGATCGTCGCCTTCTTCCGTGAGCTTCTCGGAAGCGGGACCCTTTTCGGGATCGATATCCTGAACTGGCTCGGCTACGTACCTAACAACCTGGTCATCCTCCCTCCTTTCGCGCTGATCCTTCTGGGATGCATCGTGTGGGTCCAGAGGAGCATCCAGAAAGACCTGCAGGAGAAATAATTAAACATCAAGGTTATGGAATACATCAGCTTATTCGTAAAGTCAATTTTCGTTGACAACATGATCTTCGCCTACTTCCTGGGTATGTGCTCATACCTGGCGGTGTCGAAGAACGTGAAGACAGCTGCCGGCCTTGGTGTCGCTGTCATATTCGTCCTGTTTGTGACTCTTCCGATCAACTACCTTCTTAACAAATATGTCCTCGCGCCGGATGCCTTGATCAAAGGTGTTGACCTGAGCTTCCTCAGCTTCATCATCTTTATCGCCGTGATCGCCGCGATCGTGCAGATTGTCGAGATGGTCGTCGAGAAGTACAGTCCCTCACTCTATTCCGCCCTGGGAATATTCCTCCCTCTGATTGCCGTCAACTGCGCGATCCTCGGAGGTTCCCTGTTCATGCAGCAGAAAGACTTCGCCAACGTCGGTGAGTCGGCTGTCTACGCCCTCGGCTCGGGAATCGGCTGGTTCCTCGCCATCGTCTCTCTTGCGGCTATCCGCGAGAAGATGGCCTACAGCAATGTTCCCGCTCCCCTCAAGGGTCTTGGAATCACCTTCATCACCGTAGGCCTTATGGCCATCGCGATGATGACATTCATGGGTATAGCACTTTAAAAAGGAGGTAAGGCAATGTTCAACACTATCATTGGAGCAATCGCGACAATAGTTATCGTCACGCTCATCCTTGTTGCCCTCCTCCTTGTGATCAAGGCCAAACTCACACCTTCCGGATCTGTCGCCATCGACATCAACGGTGGTAAGAAGACCATGGAAGTTCCTATCGGAGGCGACCTTATGCACACCCTGGCCGACCAGGGAATATTCCTCCCTTCAGCTTGCGGCGGAAAGGCCAACTGCGGCCAGTGCAAAGTCCAGGTTCTTGAAGGCGGCGGAAGCATCCTTCCCACTGAGAAGGGCTTCTTCAACCGCAAGCAGATCAAAGACGGCTACCGTCTCGGTTGCCAGGTCAAGATCAAGGACAACATCAAGATCCAGGTTCCTGACTCGACTCTCAGCGTCAAGAAACTTGAGTGCGAGGTGATCAGCAACGACAACGTCGCCACCTTCATCAAAGAGTTCACAGTCAAGCTCCCTGAGGGCGAGAACATCGAGTTCAAGTCCGGAGAGTACATCCAGATTGACATCCCCGAGTACGATATCGACTTCGCCGACATCGACGTGGCACCCGAGTACAGGGGCGACTGGGAGAAGTACGGCTTCTTCGGCATCAAGGCCAAGAACACCGTCCCGACCATCCGCGCCTACTCCATGGCCTCGTATCCTGCCGAGAAGAACGTCATCAAGCTCAACGTCCGTATCGCTACCCCTCCTTTCGACAGGAGCCAGCCTAAGGGCGTCTTCAAGATGCTGCCCGTTCCTCCGGGTGTCGCCTCATCCTACGTGTTCACCCGCAAACCGGGCGACAAGGTCTGGATCAGCGGTCCGTTCGGAGAGTTCCTTCTCCCGAAGGACGATCCTGAGGAGCAGGAATACATCTTCGTTGGTGGTGGTGCCGGTATGGCCCCTCTGAGAAGCCACATCATGCATCTCTTCAAGACCTTGAAGACCGGTCGCAAGGTCAGCTTCTTCTACGGAGCCCGCGCCCTTGTCGAGGCCTTCTATCTTGAGGACTTCGCCGAGATCGAGAGAGAGTTCCCGAACTTCAAGTTCTACCTCGCCCTCGACCGTCCGGATCCCGCCGCGGATGCCGCCGGAGTCAAGTACACCCCTGGCTTTGTCCACAACGTGATGTACGAGACCTACCTCAAGGACCACGAGACTCCCGAGGACATCAAGTACTTCATGTGCGGCCCGCCTATGATGGTGGCCTCCGTCAACAAGCTGCTTGACAGCCTCGGCGTCCCGCCCGAGAGCATCCTCTACGATAACTTCAGCTAATCTTACTGAATATCTCTAAACATTCCCCTCGCCCCGATTTTCCGGACGAGGGGAAATTTATTATCTTTGTATAATAACCGATTCCAACAGATCATGGACAGAAGGAAATTCTTGAATATTAGCGCAGGGGCGGCTGTGGCGACGGGTGTCGCAGGGATGTTACCCGGCTGTGCGGCCGCTGCGGGTGCACAGCGAGCTGCGGCGACAAGTGCCAGCGACCCGGTTCACATAAAACTTAGCGAGGAAGCCGGAACTCCGCTCAAGATGCGCTTCCTCGGGACAGGGGCCGCTGACTGGAACGGCCGGGATGACCGGGGAGAGTTGAGAAGACTCTCCAGCGTCCTGCTTGACAGCAAGGTGCTTATCGACTTCACACCCACCGACGAGGACATGATTCCAGCAGGAGTCAAACCGGAAGTGATATTCTACACACACTCACATGGAGACCACTACAACCCAAAGGCCGCCCTAAAACTGGGGATAAAAAATGTCTTCCTCGGAGCCACATGGGTTGAAAGGGCAAAAGCCGACTTTGAGAAAGCGGCCAAGGAGACCGGGGGCAAGGTACCTGAGATCACTCCCCTTTCCCTTGGCGACAAAGTCACGGTCCACGGGATGACCCTGACGGCCCTTCCCGCCAATCATGCTACCGGAGACTTGAAAGAGCAGACTCTAATCTATCTCATTGAGAAACAGGAAGTGAGAGTCTTGTACGCCACGGACACCGGGGGCATCCCCGCAATCGCGGCCAGGCTAGTAGGAATCGACCCGCACGCCAACGGAAAGGCGATCACAGGCCTTGTCATGGAGGCCACGATGGGCATGGATGGTGACGAGGATTTCAGGATATTCACACACTCCAGTGTCGGGACAGTCCTTAGGACGGCCCACATGCTCCTTGACAAAGGCCGGTACACCCCTAAAGAAGGCCAGCCTGTCTACTTGACACACATGGCCCGTACCCTCCATGGGACGCAGGCAGAGCTCGACAAGACCCTCCCCAAACCCCTTAAAGCCGCTTACGACGGTCTGGAAGTGAAATTCACAGCTCTATGAATACAATGAAAACCATAACATCCTTCCTATTCAGCCTACTGCTACTTTCCCTCTCGCTGGCACCGTCCTTTGGCCAGACAGCCATCGAACGCAGGTGCGTCCACGGAACCTTCAAGCATCAGGGAATGACAAGGGAATATTACCTCTACACTCCCCAGAATCTGAAGGAGGGAGCGCCCTTGGTTCTTTGCCTCCACGGCTATGGCGGCTCCGGCGCTCACGGGAACGCGGATCTTATGGACGCGGCCGACAGACATGGATTCGCCATCTGCTACCCGGACGGAAGTCCTGATCCAAGAGGCTACAAAAGCTGGAATGTAGGCTATCCTTTCCAGAAAGGGATGAAAACCGATGATGTCGATCTCATGGTGAAACTCTCCAAACACCTAAAGAAAGAGCATGGTTTCAAGGATGCGTTTCTTACGGGAATGTCCAACGGAGGTGAGATGTGCTACCTTACCGCACAGAGGAAACCAAAGGCTTTCAAGGCAATAGCCTCGATAGCCGGCCTGACTCTGACAGACATGATGCCGCTCAAGTACAAAAAGCCAGTTCCATTCATGGAAGTACACGGCACGGAAGACAGGGTCTCGGAATGGACTGGAGATCCTGAGGACAAAGGAGGATGGGGAGCCTATATGGCTGTTCCAGCCGCTCTAAGCCACATCATAGCGGCTAACGGATGCGTAAGCGAGACTATCACCGCACTACCCCGGAAAGAAGGTCGTAACCAGGTGATTCTCCATCACTTCCAAGGAGGAAAAGCCGACGTGCTTGTCTATAAAGTTATCGGAGGGGACCACAGTTGGTCAGACAAAGACATGGACACCTGCGACGCTGTCCTGGAATTCTTCAGCCACTATTTATAAAACCAGTTATGGCAGACAAGACTGTACAAATGATGGACGCCGGGATGAGGCTATTCGACACGGAAAAGCCTTACGGGACCGTTCTAGGAGGAATAAAGACAGAGATGTCCAAATACGGGAAAGTTCTTCGGGCAAAGGAGCTGGAAGGAGTTGTGCTCCCGGATGCCTGCACCGGTTGTGATCTGTTTCTCGACAGGTCTACGAAGTATAAGACCAAGTACATTTCCTGCACGCTCGAAGATGCCGGCACAGTCGGCACGACAGAAGAAGGAGAACAGATCCACCGCTACGCCGCATCTCTCAAGGAAGGCAACAAGAGCACTGCCACAGGAATATATGTTCATCTCGGACTGGTGATCATCTGGGCGATGCTTGGCTGGTTTATCTCTAACGGAAATGGCTGGATAGCAATGGTTTTCGCTCTCATTGGGATCTACGGAGCATGGCGTGCCCTACGCCCCAGCCTGGATAACGCCCAAGTCATATCACAACTTCTGGACGCATTCGACAACGCTAAATGACCCATCAACAACTATATTAATGAACACAATGAATCTCATTAAAAACTCATTGAAGGCAGCGACCACAATCGCCTTGGCTCTGCTCGTTTCGTGTACAACCCGGACAAAACAAAGCCAGACGACGGCACAGCTGCCCAAAACAGGTTTCATTCCCGCCGCCAACCACGACAACGGATGGCAGAAGCTTGCGGATGGGCCTGTTCTCGGTAACTCCGAACTGGGTACTTGCTTTGATGTCAACGTGATTCCGGACGGCCCCTCCAAGTACAACATGTATTTCTCATGGAGACCGAAGATGGCTATCGCTGTCTCCAGAAGCGAGAATGGAACAGACTGGACCGATCCTGTAATAGTTCTCGAGCATGACGAGACCAGCGGATGGGAGGATAACCTGAACCGGTCCTGCACCATCTTCTGGAACGGGAAATACCACATGTGGTACACCGGACAGGCAAGGGGCTACAGCAAGATAGGCTACGCTGTCTCCGATGACGGGGAGCATTTCGAAAGGGTCAGCAAAGATCCCGTACTGGTTCCGATGTTCAATTATGAAGGTTACTCCGTCATGAATCCATTCGTGATGCGAGACGATGACAGAGGGGTGTTCAGGATGTGGTACGCCTGCGGAGAAACCTATGAGCCAAACATGATCGCCTATGCGGAATCGGTGGACGGCATCAATTGGGAGCGCTCGGTTCTTAACCCCATATTCGTCCATGGAGAGGGTTGGGAACAGGACAGGATCGGAGGCTGCGAAGTCCATAAACTGCCGGATGGACGATTCATTATGTTCTACATCGGTTATTCAGACATCAACACAGCTAGGATAGGTGCCGCAATCTCACCCGACGGGATCCGTCAATGGAAACGACTGGAGACCAATCCATTAGTGGAGCCTACTGAAGGATACTTCGACGCATCTGCCTGCTACAAACCCAGTGTGTTCCTTGATAAGGAAAACAACCGCTGGCAGCTATGGTATAATGGAAGATTCGAGGGATCGGAGTTCATCGGGTACGCCGTCCACGAAGGTTTAGACTTGAAATAGAGCCACTTGACAGATTTGAACTGTCGACCTGCGCGTTACGAATGCGCTGCTCTACCGCTGAGCTAAAGTGGCCTGGCAGCATTTCTCAAGGAAATGGATTGCAAATATAATGCTTTTTTCGGAAATATGAAATCTGACATTCTGATAATAGGCGGAGGAGCCGCCGGCTTGATGGCCGCTTACGGAGCGGCTAAAGCATCTCCTGGATCGAGAATCATTATCCTCGAGAAAATGCCCCGCCCCGGGAGGAAAATCCTTTTCACCGGAAAGGGCAGGTGCAACTTCACTAACGCCAAACCTTGGAATGAGTTCAGCAAGCACATCCGCACTAATCCGAACTTTGTCAAGCCAGCCTTCTTCAACTTCACGCCGGAGAACATGATCGACTTTCTGGAGACTAATGGTTTAGAGACAGTCGTTGAACGTGGAGACAGGGCTTTCCCATATTCCCATAGAGCCTCTGATGTGTTGGACACAATAGTGGAAACAGTTCTTCGACAGGGAGTTACCCTACTAACAGAGCGAGAGGTAGAAGATATTCGTCCGGGCTATGAGGTTCGTTGCGCGAGTGGCGAGACATTCTCCACATCGAAACTGATCATAGCCACCGGAGGTCTCTCTTACCCCATGACCGGATCCACAGGAGACGGCTACAAGTGGGCGGAATTCTTGGGACACAAAGTAATTTCCTGTTTCCCCTCCTTAACCGCTCTTGTGCCGAGAGGCTACAAAATAAACGGAGACAGCGAGCCGCAAATGAAAGGCCACATCAACCGGGAGACCCCGATGACCGGAGCCGGCGAGGCACTCAAAGGAGCGAAACTCAAGAATGTCAGCCTGACTGTCACATTCGACGGGAGTGTCAGTGAGACCGAATTCGGGGATATAGACTTCACAGACGGTGGCATCGAGGGTCCTATCGGATTCCAGGTCAGCCGCAAATGTGTAAAGACCCTGATGAATGGAGGCAAGGTGGCCTTCTCTCTTGACTTGAAACCTGGAGTCCCCGTTGAAGAACTCACGGAAAGAGTCAAAACTCTCTGGGACGAAATCAAGAACGACCCTAGGACCCGCCAAGCCAAGGATGGGAGAGGCATCAACGGCAAAGAAATGTACCGGATCCTTCTCGGGAAACTCATGCCTTGGGACTTGATTCCGGGCTTTCAGACCTGGAACCCGGACATCCTGAAAACGACTACCAAGAAAGCCGACTTTTCCCGCAGAAGGAACGCCCCACAGAGACGCTTTTACGACGTGAATCTGGATCTCCTTGCCAAAACGCTGAAAGACTGGAGGTTCGACATCGCCGGCTTCGTCGGCTACGAACGCTGCGTGATAACCGCCGGGGGTGTCAGCACTGACGAGGTGGTCGCCAAGACCATGGAGTCAAAGCTTCAAGAGGGACTATATTTCTGTGGAGAGATCCTGGACATGGACTGCGACACAGGAGGTTACAACCTCCAGTGCGCTTTCTCCACCGGTCTTCTCGCAGGACAGTCAGCCGCCAAGGCTCTAAGCCAAGACCAATAATAGACGTAATTAATTGACAGGCCTTATGTTCCATTTACGCGCACTAATGATCTCCGCCCTGACAGCGATATTGCTCGCTTCCTGTTCAGGGAAGTTCACCCCTTTCACTTTCGTCCACTGCACCGACACCCAAATCGGTTTCGCAGACAATTCTGAGGGATTCGTTCATTCCGACTCCCTGCTCAACGCGGCCGTAGACGCGATCAATTCACTTAAACCGGAATTGACGGTTGTGACAGGAGACCTGGTCAATGATGTTGCTGACCCTCTCCAAAATGAGCTATTTCAGAAAGGAATGGCAAGGCTGAAAGTACCGTACTACCTTCTTCCCGGCAACCACGACTACAGTAACAAATGGACCTCTGAGATAAGGGATGAATATGTGGCGCTAAGGGGATATGACCGGTTTTCATTCACCCGCAAGGGATGCGCTTTCATCGGAATAGACTCCAACAGCGTCAAGGCCAATGCCAAGGATGCCGAGGCTGAGCAATGGGCCTGGCTCGAAAGTGAGCTTAAGAAGGCCCGTAAGGCAAAATATACTTTCGTGTTCCTCCACTGCCCCATATTCAAAAAAGACATAGAGGAACCTGAAGATTACGAGAATTTCCCGATGGAAAGCCGCAGGAAATACATCGACCTATTCAAGGAATACGGAGTTGATGCCGTTCTGGCCGGTCACACCCACAAAGATTACGACACAATGTTTGAGGGTATCAGGCTTGTGGCCGCCAACCCAGTCTGCAACGGGATCGGACACGGCCGGCCTGGCTTCAACACTGTCAGTGTCAATAAGGAAGGCTTTGAGATAGAATTCCACCCTACCCCTGGTTTTGATCCGGCAAAATGCCGACTTTAATACATTACCATTATGAGAAAACTGACCTTTATTATCGCAATGGCGGCACTGGCTATTCCGACCGGTGCTCAGACCATACAGAAGGGTAACAAGTTTTTCAACGGAGAGACCCTTTACACCGTCCAGGAGATCCGGATGGGAACCATCGTTTACATGACCGGCGAGAATTCAGCCGGGGATTACCTTGAACTCACCCTCGAGAAAGTACCTGAGAAAGCCGGAGAATACACCCTCCAGCCTAGCGCTCAGGCTGATGACTCCCCTTTCCCGGGAGCCGGGTTCGGTGACAAAGTCCAGTACATCCGGCGGCAGGGAATGAACTTCCTCGCTGTCAGCAGTTACCTGGAAGGTCTCGCCGAGATTCTTGTCCTGACTCCAGACAACCTCAAGGACTGCTTGGGACAGCAAGAATTCGCTGAAAGTCAGAATCTTGCCGAGCTCGCAGGTATGATGCTGCTGAACCGTCCCCTTCTCGACGTGTACGATACTTCAGAACTCGTGGATCTTCTTGGCGGCCCTCTCAAAAAGGACAACCCGACCGTGATTGAGCTTTACAACCGCCAGTTGATCGAGGGTGTGATCGCATTCAGGAACGCCAGCGTGATGTTCGGCAACCCCGACGGTCTCGGAGCCGACGGCCGAGGGGAAGACGAGATCCAGGCGGAGGAGGCGGTCAAGGACCGCGTAAACCAGATATTCAAGGACCTGGCGCGTCGCAATGCCGGCGGAGAGGGTAATCCGACTCCTGAGGAGTTCGAGAGGAAGTACACTACAGCCCTTTGGCTTTGGACCGTGAAAGAGGTTATGCGGAAGGACGAGAAACAGGACGGGATCAATTTCTACGACCACGACTACTGGACTTTCAGCCAGGACCCTTCCCCGGACATCAAGGTCCAGAAAATCGATGTGGATGAGATTGATGAGGACAGGGCTACCGTCTTCGTGAAATTCGTCAACTGGCCTGGGGACGAGCCGCAGACCATGTGGTTGGAGTTGGTCAAGGAAGACGGAGAGTTCAAAGTCAACAACATCAGGGACTACGACGAGGCCTTCTATCCAGGGCATTTCGACTATATGAAAGAGATGATGGATTATCTCGACCCCGAAAATGATGAGTAGAGTTATATGAACGCCGTTTTGACAGCCTTGCTGATTCCTTTCCTTGGCACTGCCCTAGGATCAGCCTTCGTGTTCTTCATGAAGAAGGACATGTCCCAGAGGCTTCAGAAAGCCTTACTTGGTTTCGCTTCAGGAGTTATGGTAGCCGCTTCTGTCTGGTCGCTGATCATTCCTGCCCTTGAGATGGGAGAAGGGACCAAATCTGTTATTCCCGTAACCATAGGTCTTCTCGCCGGCTTCGCCTTTCTCTTGCTGATTGACCACATTACCCCTCACATCCATCCCGTCGGAGGTCCGGAGGGGCCAAAGAGCAAACTCTCAAGGACAACAATGCTCTCCTTGGCGGTGACTATCCACAATTTCCCTGAAGGGATGGCTGTTGGAGTGGCTGTAGCCGGTGCCTTGAACTCAGATTTCACCATGGCCGGAGCAATCGCCCTTTCCCTTGGTATCGCCATCCAGAATGTTCCTGAAGGGGCTATAATCTCAATGCCTTTACGAGCGGCGGGAAACAGCCGATGGAGATCATTTCTAATCGGCAGTCTGAGTGGAATCGTGGAACCAGTTGGAGGAGCCTTAGTACTTCTGCTTGCGTCCGCCGCCACTGCCACAATGCCTTACCTTCTACCTTTCGCCGCTGGCGCAATGCTCTATGTCGTTATAGAAGAGCTGGTTCCGGAAGCCTCACAAGGAGAGCACTCAAACATCAGCACCATCGGATTCGCCTTGGGCTTTGCCCTGATGATGGTTCTGGATGTGGTTATGGGCTAATAGACACGAAAAAAGGGAAAGCTACGCACGTCGCACCGCTACAACCTCCTACCCTTGCTGCCTTCCGGCCCTGGGGGGATTCAGAGGGAGCTGGTCGCGTACGACTTTCCCCAGCGCGAATATACTATTTTTCGTTGAAACTGTCAAAAATGAATGGAAGGATGTCATCCACTCTGGAGAATTTCCAGACTTTATCCGTACCAAACATTATGACACTCATCGGCTTCCCGCTAAGGGTCTGATATTCGGCCATAACCTGCCTGCAAGCTCCGCAAGGAGTGCAAGGGGTGTCCGCCACAGAATGGCTGAATCCCCCGACGATCGCAATTGATAGCATCGCTTTGCCAGGATAGTTGGCACTGGCGGCAAACATCGCCGTGCGTTCAGCACAAAGGCCAGAAGGGTAGGCCGCATTCTCCTGGTTAGAGCCTCTCACGACAATTCCATCCTCAAGAAGCACGGCGGCTCCAACATTGAAATGGGAATATGGAGCGTACGACCCTTTTTGGGCTTCGATTGCCTCTTTGACCAGCATCTGGTCAGTCGGGTCCATTTCTTCTATTGAGGAGTATTCCTCATAAGTGATGTCGAGATTGACAGTCTTCATGTGCTCTGAATTTGATAGTGGTGATTTCAAATATAACAATAATTGTCCAAAATCCAGCAATTGAGTATCTTCGCGGGTGTTATGAAGGTTTGCGTAGGTCTTTCCGGTGGTGTTGACTCTTCTGTCGCTGCCTTGCTCCTAAAGCGGCAAGGCTACGACGTGTTCGCTATGTTTATGCAGAACTGGCACGATGCGGATGCCACACTTCATGGCGACTGCGAGTGGGAGGAGGACCGATTCGTGGCCGAGCTGGTTGCCCGCAAGATCGGAATCCCCTTCTATTTCGTAGATCTTTCCAAGGAATATCGCCAGCGGGTCGTGGACTACATGTTCAATGAATATTCCGCGGGACGAACCCCGAATCCGGACGTGCTTTGCAACCGGGAGATAAAATTCGATGCCTTTTACGAGGCGGCCCGAAGACTAGGGGCCGACATGGTGGCTACAGGCCATTATTGCCGTAGGGCTCCGCTGCTGGACAGTGAAGGGAAGCAAGTCATTATCAATGGGTTGCCCCAGTGGAGAATACTCGAGGGAACCGACCCGAACAAAGACCAGAGCTATTTCCTTTGCCAGCTCACCCAGGAGCAGCTCGGCAAGGCTCTCTTCCCTATCGGCCACCTCACGAAACCAGAAGTCAGACAGATAGCCCACATCGCCGACCTTCCGTCCGCAGACAAGAAGGACTCGCAGGGAATTTGTTTCGTCGGGAAGGTTGATCTCCCGACATTCCTTAAACAGAAACTGGAACCGAAAGAGGGCGAAGTAGTCGAGGTTTTTGACTCCTTTTTCGAGGATAATCAGCACTACAAGTTCGTCCATGACACTTTGGCCTCGTTGCTTGCGGAGCCGGGCGAGCCGCTTATGACCGCCGTCTTCGCTTCCGAGGACTCCGGCGGCGCCTCCTTCAATAACCGTCCGGTCCCTTCGGCGACAAAAAATGTCCCCGCATCCTGTGCTCCGGCGGCAAAAGACGCCTGGGCTCCCTACGCTTCGCGCCCTAGCCGGGTAAACGTCCGCCCAGGCGCATTGCCGCCGGAGCAACAAGAGATTTCCGAACCGGTCCCTGAGCGGAGTCGAAGGGCCATTGCCGCCATCGCCCCAAGAAACGTGTTTGATGCGGGGAAAATGGCTGCCCTGAGCGACGAGGATTGGATGAATCTGTCGGAACCCGTTGATTATTCGGCGATAAAGTTCGAGACAGAAGTCTATCGCAGCGGCAAGAAACACATCAAGAAGACCCGCTACAAGGACAACCCATGGGGCAAGGTCGTTGGCCAGCATGACGGTGCGCAGTTCTACACCATCGGACAGCGGAAAGGCCTCAACATCGGCGGGCACAAGGATTCAATATTCGTGATAGCGACCGATGTCGACACCAACACCATCTACGTCGGAGAAGGCCATAGGCATAAAGGCCTCTCTCGCAGCTGCATAAGAATAGCTTCCGAAGACATTCACTGGATCCGCCAAGACCTTGAAATGGAAGATGGCGACGTGCGGCGCTACCGGGTACGGGTCCGCTACCGCCAGCCCCTTCAGGACGCCTGGCTCGTCAAGCGCCCTTCAGGAATATTCATACTCTTTGACACGCCCCAGAGAGGAATATCCGCCGGCCAGTTCGCCGCCTGGTACTCCGACGACGACGAAATGCTCGGCTCCGGAGTGTACTAGCCCTCAGCCCAATTAGTGAGCCGCCACAGCCGAACGAATCGCATCATTGATGAACTCATTCATGCTTTTCCCCTGAGACATCGCGACCTCAGCCGCCTTACCATGCAAGTCAGAAGACATCCTCAACACGAACTTCCCGTTATACGGTTTCTCAGGTGCCACTCCTAATTCTTTGCAATGCTCCAGATATTGATCAATGGCTTCTTCAAAATCTTTCTGGATAGCGGTAGCGGAATCACCCTCAAAGATGATCCCGTCTCTTCTAAGCCCAAGCACCTTACCAAAGAAACTCCTCTCCTCCTCAGAGTACTCCACACTCCCTGTGTAACCTTTATATCTAAACAATCCCATAAATAACAGACTATTTCTTTAACACTCATATAGTTTAAGCTTATGCAATAATACTATTTTTAGTATTAAAAAGCAAGAATCTCATGGGCTACTATACACAATTAGGATAATAAATCTATTCTGATTAAATTTGTATAGCAGCGTATTAAAAGCCCAATGGAATTAAAGGAATACATTCAGACTATTGATCAGCTCTATCACGTCGGCAACACTACTGAACACAGTTTCCGTGGCGCACTGGCCTCGTACCTCCAATCCCTTCTGAAGAACTTCGTCGTAACCAATGAGCCACGTCGGATTGACTGCGGAGCTCCAGACTATGTAATCACCCAAAAGAACGTCCCTGTGGCCTTTTTAGAGGCAAAGGACGTGAATGACGGAGACCTCGACGGCCGGAGGCAGCACAAGGAGCAGTTCAATCGCTACAAGTTCTCACTCGATCGCATCATTTTCACGGACTATCTGGATTTCCACATGTATGTGGGCGGCGAATACCAAGATGCGGTGAGAATCGCTGAGACCAGAGGAGACCATATCGTTGGGATCCCCGAGAACGAGGCGAAGTTTGCCGAGATGGTTCTCCACCTTGCGACGGAAGGCCGACAGAGGATTACATCATCATCGGCGCTGGCAAAGCAGATGGCGGCGAAGGCTCACTTGCTGGCAGACGCTGTGAAGAAAAGCATCGCTATTGACGGCGAGGACGGAGACTGTGACATGTCGGCTCAACTGCGAGCGTTCAGGAGTGTCCTCATTCATGACCTCAAGCCGGAAGACTTTGCCGACATATATGCTCAGACCATTGTCTATGGCCTGTTCACGGCTCGCTTGAATGATCAAACGCCTGAAAACTTCTCCCGCCATGAGGCTGCAGAGCTGATACCGAAGTCCAACCCTTTCCTCCGGAAGGTTTTCCAGTCCATTGCCGTTTATGACCTCGATGAAAGTATTTCTTGGATAGTCGAGGATCTGGCCTCTATGTTTGCGGCTACAGACGCTGAGCGCATCATGCGTAACTATGGTGGAAACAAGCGCCATAGCGATCCGATCGTCCATTTCTACGAGGACTTTCTTGCTGAGTACGACCCGAAACTTCGCAAAGCACGGGGCGTATGGTACACACCGGCCCCAGTCGTGAAGTTCATCGTGTCTTCAATTGATCAGATCCTCCAAACTGAATTCAACCTCCCCATGGGGTTGGCAGATGACAGCACTATAATGATCAAGCGAACCATCCAGCAGTCCAAGGATGGTCGGACAACCGACGGTATGAAGCACGAAATGGTGCCGGCTCACCGAGTCCAAATCCTTGACCCAGCCACAGGCACGGGAACCTTCCTTGCAGAGATCATTCAGCAGGTTAGAGACAAGTTCGAGGGTATGGAGGGTGTTTGGCCATCATACGTTGAGCAGAGCCTTATCCCCAGACTGCACGGCTTCGAGATCCTTATGGCCTCATATACCATCGCCCATCTGAAACTGTCTATGACGTTGAAGGCTACTGGTTATGACAGGACTTCCAAGGATCGCCTCAACGTCTTCCTGACAAATTCTCTTGAAGAAGCGTCTCCAAGGACTGCGGATCTGTTTGCCAAGTGGCTTTCGGACGAGGCAGATGAAGCGTCCAAGGTCAAGTCTGAAACCCCGGTCATGATTTGCACAGGCAATCCTCCGTATTCCGTCTCAAGCCAGAACAATGGGAAGTGGATTACAGACCTCGTAGCGGACTACAAAAAGAACCTCGCAGAAAGGAACATCCAACCGCTCTCAGACGATTACATCAAGTTCATCCGACTCGGGCAATACTACATAAACAAGAAGGGAGAGGGTATCCTTGCCTTCATCTCTAACAATTCGTTTATCGACGGCATTATCCACCGGCAGATGAGAAAGAGTTTGCTGGACGAGTTTGACAGCATCTACATCCTTGACCTCCACGGCAACAGTAGGAAAAAAGAGATAGCCCCTGACGGCACAGAGGACAAGAACGTCTTCGACATCATGCAGGGGGTCAGCATCAACATCTTTGTCAAAACCGGAAAGAAGGTTAAAGGGACGAACGCAGAGGTCTTCCACAAAGACTTATACGGCTCTCGTGAGCACAAGTATGACTGGCTAAAAACAGCATCTTTCCAATCCATTGATTGGTCACAAGTAAAGTATTCAGAACCCTATTTCTTCTTTGTTCCAAAGGACTTTTCGGCTCAAGACAAATACGAAAAAGGGTTTAAATTAGATGAATTGTTCGTTAACAATGTCAGTGGCATCAAGACTTCCAATGATACAGTTAATGTATGGGATACCAGAGAGGAAGTTGAGGTTATGGTCGAAGATCTCCTAAATCTTTCACAAGAGGATTTCAGGACAAAGTATCATGCAGGGAATGATACTAGGGATTGGAGCGTGGAGAGGGCTCGTGCAGATGTTTCAGAAGCGAAGGATAACGGCTCATTCCGAATTGAACCTGTTCAGTATCGTCCATTCGATACGAAATTCATCGTTTACACGGGGAGGACAAACGGTATCGTGGCCTGGCCACGATACCGTTCACTCGCTCCCATGTTGCACCGAATGAATTCAGCTATCTGCACGATCCGCATTAATCGAGATTATCGGTTTACTGTGATGGCTGTCAATGGGCTTGCTGACAAGACGCTTTTGTCTTCAAAAGACGACATTAACTTATTTCCATTATATAGCACCGGCGGAGCCGGTCGAAATATGTTCGAAAATGAGGGTCTCATTCCTAATTATGACTCGAAGGTCGTGGAATCTATAGACCGAACTCTTGGAGAAGAAACTAAGCCTCAGGAACTGTTTGACTACATCTATGCCGTCTTACATAGCCCAAAGTATCGGGAGACCTACAAAGAGTTCTTGAAGATTGATTTCCCGAGGATCCCGTATCCGACGGACAAGGATCAGTACCATCGCCTTGTGGCTCTTGGCGCAGAACTACGAAAACTGCACTTAATGGAAGGCACCCAGAACTGGGAGCGTCGGATTACATTCCCCGTGCCAGGAGAGAATATCGTTGAGACGTTGAAGTATCAGGACGGGAAAGTATTGATCAATGACACGCAGTATTTCGATGGAGTGTCGGAGCTGGCGTGGAACTTTTTCATCGGCGGCTACCAACCAGCGCAGAAATGGCTCAAAGACCGTCGGGGCAGGAATCTTGACTATAAAGACATTCTCCACTATGGGAGGATAATTTATACGCTAGAGGAGACCTCCCGTATTATGCAAGAGATTGACAAAATTATACAGTTTTAAGAAAACCGCACACAGCGCTCCTATCGTCCAATTATATAGGACGTAAGGAGCGAATATGGCCGTTATTGTTCCCCACGTCCATCCTGACGGGACGATAGGGACAGTATACGGGCAAGGTCTAATTTTAACCCTTAGACCTTGCCCGGCAAATATGCATTGCAGGTTATTCTAATAGATGTTAAACGGGCAAGGTCTCCCATATAAAATTAGACTTTGCCCGTAAAAGGTTAATTATTTGGCTACCTCTACCCCAGGAACTGCTTCTTGAAGGCTTCGAGTTTGGCTTCGACGGCAGGAGCGTCGGGAGCGGTGGCGCCGAAATAGAACTTGATCTTAGGCTCTGTGCCAGAAGGACGGACGGTCACGACATCTCCTTCAGCGTCAAAGTATTGCAGAACATTGGATTTCGGAAGACCTGTCTTTTCGGGCTCGTTGTAGTCAACAACCTTGACGACCGGAGAACTGGCCAGCTCCGTGGCAGGCTTGCAGCGCATGTCCTCCATGATCTTGGCGATCTCCTCAGCACCGGACTTACCCTTGCGAACGAGATAGACCATGCTTTCCTTGCGGTAGCCGAACTCAGAGTAGATCTTCTCCATAAGCTGGTAGAGAGTCAGTCCCTGGTCAGCGGCCCAGGTGGCGCACTCTGCCACCATCGCACAGGCCACTGGAGCGTCCTTGTCACGGACAAACTCACCGACGTTGAATCCATAGCTTTCCTCACCACCGCAAATGAACTCTTTCTTACCCTCGTTCTCACGAACAACCTCACCGATCCACTTGAATCCGGTCAGCACATCGTAGCATTCCACACCGAACTTCTTGCAGATGTCGGCGATAAGCTGGGTCGTCACAATAGTCTTGACGCAATATTTGGTACCATCCAGCTTTCCAAGCTCCTTCCAGCGAGTGAGAATGTAATATGTCAGCATCGAGGCCGTTTGGTTGCCGTTGAACTGGACCATCTTGTCCTCGTTGTCGCGAACAGCGATTCCAAGGCGGTCAGCGTCAGGATCGGAGGCCATAACGATGTCCGCTCCAACCTCGTCAGCCCTTTCGAGAGCCATCTTCATAGCGGCCGGCTCTTCCGGATTGGGAGAGACGACTGTCGGGAAATCCCCGTCAGACACATCTTGGGCCGGGACATTGTACACATTCTTGAAGCCAAGTCTTCTGAGGCACTCGGGGATGATACGCACGCCACAACCGTGAAGCGGAGTGTAGACGATCTTTATGTCATTGTGTCTCGAGCGGGACTCTGGGCTGAGTGTGAGCGAGAGAATATCAGTCATGTAGGCTTCATCGACTTTCTTTCCCATGAGCTGGACCTCGCCGCAGTGCTCTCCCCTCTCAAACTTCACTTGCGAAGGATCGGAGACTTTCGCTACTTCGGCGATAATGTCCTTATCAACAGGAGGGACGATCTGAGCTCCATCTGACCAGTAGACTTTGTAGCCGTTATACTCTTTAGGGTTATGGGACGCGGTGATCATGATTCCCGCGACAGCACCCATGTAACGGATCGAATAACTCAGCTCGGGAGTAGGCCTCAGATTGTCAAACAGAAAGACATTCAATCCATTGGCGCTGAGGATGTCAGAAGCGATCTTAGCGAACAGCTTGGAGTTGTTGCGACTGTCATAGGATATGCAAACGCGGATGTCGTCTCCCTCGACATGACCCAGGATGTAATTGGCAAGTCCCTGAGTCGCCATTCCGACCGTGTACTTGTTCATCCTGTTGGTACCGACCCCCATGATCCCACGAAGTCCTCCGGTACCGAATTCCAAATTCTTATAGAACGCATCCTCAAACTCAACCGGATCATTGTTCCTGAGTTCGATGACTTTCATTTTGGTCTCGGGGTCGAAATCCCCTTCCAGCCACTGACGGGCCGCAGCGTTAAAATCCTGTGACATA
>ONUG01000038.1 GCA_900320965.1 uncultured Bacteroidales bacterium
CCATCCCGAACAGAGCCGTTAAGCTCATCCGCGCCGATGGTACTGGCACACCAGCTGGGAGAGTAGGTCGCCGCCGTTCTTCGGAAGTCCCTGACAGACAACGTCTGTCAGGGACTTCTTCGTTTTATTCTGGGGGCTAGGCCGCCCCCAGACCCCTCGCGGCCTTTCCGGCTCCACGACTTCGCTGGCGCGAAGTCCCGCCCCGGCCGGTCGGCTGATGCCGACTTGTCCCCCGCCGGACCTGAGCTTCCGCTCGGACCGTCTGCCAGATTCTTCGCTTCGCTCAGAATGACACGACTGACAAGGGTCTAGGGAAGATAGGGGCTAAGGATGCGGGAGATGGCTTCGGTTTCGATGAGAAAGCCGTCATGACCGTACACAGTCTCGATCTGATTATACTTCGCCCCTGGCACCATCTCTGCCCAAGGCTTCATGTCTTCAGGCGGGAACAATTCATCTGAAGACATGCAGACGAAAACGCAGTCAGCCTTGATGGATCCCAAGACCTTTTCCACACCACCGCGTCCACGTCCGACATTGTTGCTGTCCACCTCATCGCAGACATACAGGTAAGAATAAGCGTCCCAGTCTTTTATGAATTTCGAGCTTTGATGACGGTAGTATGATCCGGCTTTGTCAGCGAACATCACATCGTCCGAATCTTCAACCTGTTTGAATAGCCCTTCCTCACATCGATAAGTCAGAAGGGCAATTGTCCGAGCGGCTTTCAGCCCGTCCATCCCACCTTTAAGACTACGTCTTTCCTTGAATGTGGGGTCGGCGTACAAGGCCATCTTCATCGCTGAGTTAAAGCCTGTCAGCCAAGGCGTCACCCTGGCACCGGTGGCGATAAAAAACACTTTGTCGAACAGCTCCGGCTTCCATGCCAGCCAGTCGAAAGTCATGAAGCCTCCCATCGAAGTGGCGACGATCATGTCTATCTTATTAATACCTAAGTGCTTCCGAAGCAGGTCGAAAGCCTTTACGGTGTCATGGACAGTTACCCTCGGAAAGTCAAAATAGTAAGGCTTGCCAGTCGCCGGATTGGTTGAAGCCGGACCTGAGGAGCCCAGAGCGGAGCCCAACACGTTGGCGCAGATGACGAAATATTTGTCTGTGTCAAGGGTCTTTCCTGGCCCGACCAAGGCCGGCCACCATTCGCCTTCCGCATCTGAGGATGCTGTCAAGGCATGGCAAAGCCAAATCACTTTTTTCCCAGGGGAATATTCCCAGGGCGATGTGTGGTAGACAACCTCAAGGTTGCTGATGCTTCCACCGGCTTCGAACTCGAAGGTGCCGGAGTGTCTGTATGTGTGTCTGATCATTGTTCTTTAAGTGGCGTGAAGGAATATCCCTTGCGGCGAAGCTTCCGTATCAAGTCAGGAAGGCAGTTGTAGAACTTGTCAGTCCTGGATTCATCCGTGCCCAGATGGATGAGCATGATGTGCCCGTTCAGACCATTGGGATCTTCTCTCTCACATTTCCATATCTTGTCAAGGATAGTCTTGCTGCTGTAGTAGTTCTTCATGTCGGGAGTCGTGTAGTCCCCGTTCGTCGAGGTCCCGTTGGTGTAATTGATCACCTGCAGGCCCATCTGGCGGGCCCAGGAGGAGATTGTGGCGTTGTAATGCTCGTAGGGAGGAATGAAGTAGGGGGCTTCGTCGATCCCGAATGACCGGAGGAGGGAATAGCTTCTGAGAAGATCCTCCTGGAATATTTCCTTTGTGACCAATAAGGAGTCCCGGCCGCTTCCCCACGGGGCGTAGAGCAGATGGCCGTATGAGTGGCTGCTGACATAATGCCCCTCCTTGACAAGCCTGCGGACAACATCGGGGAACTTCTCGAAAAACTCTCCAGTGAAGAAGAATCCTCCACGGATATTATTGTCTTTCAAGGTCTTAATTATCTTGTCGGCCCCGTCGGCCTTGTCAGCGGCAGTGAACACAAAATCAATGTGCTTGACAGAAGGGTCGGTCCGCACGATCCCTCCATCGATGTAGATGTTGTTGTCGGTTGACGTGGAAGAGCTGCCAACTGTCTCATAATATGACAGAGGGAAAGTCAGCGAGGCTGTCCCGTCCATCGTCGGCTCATTAGTCGAATAGTCATGTGTGCTGTCGTGGTAGACAAGGTCTCCAGGCTGGAACTCCTCATAGTTGATCCCGCCTTCGGTGCTGATCCCCAGGAGACTCCCGAATATTGTCGAGTACACAGGGCCGTCAACGAGTCCGCCGGTCGTGTTGCCATAGCCGAGCCTGATCGTGAAAGTGTGCGGTTGGGTAGGGTAGACGCCACCCCTGGGCAGTTCCACTATCATGCTCACTCCCCATGGGTTACACCCCAGAAGCCAGTCCCGGAGCGCTCCTTCCATCTCCTCGAAACTTGTGTCTCCGGTCAGCTCCCTGTACAAGATGCATTGGGTCAGCATCGCCGTCGTGAGATTGTTGGAACACCATATTCCAGGGATGCCGTAGAGGAAAGGATGGTTTTTGCCTCTCTCATAGACTCTTTGGATCCCGGACTTCATGTTCCGGATGAATTCGGCCGACACCTTCCCTCCGGCCTCGCTGGCGAGAAGGTAATGCCCCATATTCATAAAAGGATACCATTGGTAATGTCGGGCGCTATCCGCTCCCATCCAAGGAGTTACGGGTTCTTTACGGCCAAATTCGACGGCCTGCGTCAGGTATTTTTTCTCACCGGTGAGCCGGAACATCTCGAAAGCGCCCAACTCCATGTCGTCGGTCCAGTTGTCCTCCTCGTAGATGTAAGGGGAGCGCACCGAAGCCGTCTGGCAATTGCCGGGCCGGGCGATTCCGGCGTCGAAGCACGCCTTGGCTTTGGCTCCGATCTTCCGGGCGAACTCCGGGTAGAAGGGCCTCAGCACCTCGGAACCGAGAGCAAAGTCGGAAGCGTATTTCCCCGCGGTGCTGGCTATTCCCGTCGTGGAGTTCTTAAGGCCTTTTGAGCCTCTTTGCTGAGGCTCTCCAGAGCAGAACCACACAGGCCTTTCGCCGCCCGGGCCCCATCCGTAGTCGGCTTTGTCCTTCGAGGGGAGCCTGGTCCCGACGTGGTCGCGGTCATCCGCGATCTGGTTGTACATCTCTCCTGGGGCGGGGTTCATCTTGTCCAGCCACCGCAGACCCCAATAGATCTCGTCCACGATGTCAGGGATTCCGTTCCGTCCGGGAGTGCCGTCGGCAAGGTGATTGTCCGGGAACGCTGAAGGGTTCGTCCGGTAGGCGAACATCATCTGGTAGATGGCGTTGGCGGAAGTGGTCGTGTACTGGAGGCAGTCAGAGGCGTCGTGCCATCCTCCGATGACGTCCAGATGGGTGCTGTCTTTCGCTGGGTCGGGATGCCCCACTATGATAGCGTCCTTTGTGTGGCAGCTGTCCCTGAAGGCAGGGTTCCAGCCGCAGCGCTGTTGGCGCATGTAATTGAGGACGAAATCTGCGGTCCCGTCAAAGACCCTCCCGTTGACGGGGAATATCTCGGACTTCGCGTCACCCGCTTTTATGAAATATGCTCCAGCGCTGGTAAGCTCACTGAAATCAAGCCGGTAGGTGGACTTCATCCTGCCCAGAGGCCCCGTCGGCCGTATCTTTACGGAAGTAAGGACAGTCTGTCCGGAGAAAGCGTCGACCACCTCAAAACTGTCCAGATCCTCCTTTTCTTCGCAAAGGAGGACGGCGACTTTGGTGGAGCCGGGGATGTACCCAATCTGGCTGATTCTTATCCAGGAGTCGGATCGTGCCTGGAAACAGTTGGTAGCCAATAATATGGCTATTAAAGATGAAATAATTGACCGTCTCATCTGGCTCTCCTGCAAAGTTTGTCGACCCACACGGCGCTGACGAGGTTGTCGGTGGTGTTCAGAAGGGTGGCGGGAATGTCCACCAGGGTGCTGATCACAAGGAGGGTGGCGGCGAATTCGGCGTCAACCCCAAGCAGGGAACAGATCAGGATCTCCGCGGTCATGCCTCCAACCGGAATGGCTCCGACGACGAGGCTGGCCAGAATGGCAATCCCGACGATCTCGGCGCAGGAATATCCTCCGAGCCCGTAGAACGACACGACAAAGACCGCCTTCAGGACTGAGGAGGCGACAGAGCCGTCCTTATTAAGGTTGATTCCCAGGGGGATGACCGATTCGGCGACCGACTCATCCACCCCCATCCTCTTCGCGGATTTGATCGATGCGGGGATTGTGGCGGCACTGGAGCAGGTGGCCACAGCGAGCAGCGAAGGCTCCGTGATGCTTCTCCAGTAGGAGACCAACCGGTCTTTTCCTCCAGCCATTATTATGTATATGGAATTGACTCCGAAAAACAGGATTCCGGTGACAGCCAGGTACAGCAGAAGCGAACGAACATAGCTGCTGACGATCTGGCCTCCGAGACCACCGATGAGGTCGGCGAAATAGCATCCTAGGCAGACCGGAGCGGCGTACATCAGGGACTTCATGAATTCCATGACGACATCCATTCCGCTCTTCAGGAACTTTTCCATCGGCTCTCCTTTCTCCCCGCAAAGCGAGACCGCGGCACCGAACAGAGCTGAGAATACGATTAGCGGCACCAGGTTGTCTTTGCTTAGAAGGAGGTGGAAATCATTGACTGTAAACATGTTCTGGATTGTTTTCAGAAGGTCGCCTCCTCCGATGGCGGCTCCTTCAGCCCAGGTTCTCTCCGGAGGGAGCTTCGTTGCGAACCCTCCCAGCGGGTTCCAGAACTCGCACAGGATCCATGTGACTACTCCGGCGACCACCGATCCTGCCAGAAAGACCAGGACAGACCGGCTCAGAACTCTCCAGACCTTCCTCTCTTTTGTCAGCTTGCAGACGGAGTAGGCGACGCTGAAAAACACCACCGGCACGACAAGGACAAAGGTGAGGTTCAGGAATATCTCCCCGACTGGCTTGACAACCCCAGCGGCGGGGCCGAAAAAGGCTCCGCATGCGGCGCCCGCGGCGACTCCGAGCAGGAGCAGAAGTGTCTGGATGTAGCTTCTCATGATTCCGGAATGTGATCTTGAGACAAATATACCGATTTGTTTTCTTAATTTTGCTGGAAATTTATTCGTTTTAGTCATGAATAGTGTTCTATGCGGCCTGAGAGTCGGCAATGGTTACGATGTGCATGTGCTTCGCGAGGGGCTTCCGATGAGGCTTTGTGGTGTGGATATTCCTTCCGCGAAAGGCTTTGTGGCTCATTCAGATGGTGATGTGGCGATCCATGCGCTTTGTGATGCCATTCTTGGGGCAGCTGCTCTCGGTGACATCGGTCTTCATTTCCCGGACATCGATCCAAGGTTTAAAGGTATTGATAGCCGGGAGCTTTTGAAGTGTGTTGTCGAAATGGTTTCTGGCGAAGGCGCTCCCTCCGCCTCCCTGCGCTTCGCGCCCTGTCCGGGTAAATGGTCGGCGGAGGGAGTTCCTTCGCCGGGCACTGGATTCGAGATCGTCAATGTGGACATTACCATTGCCCTTCAGGAGCCGAAGCTTCGGCCGCACATCGACGCGATGCGAGAGTCTCTTGCTCAAGTCATGGGAATAGACAAGAATAGGGTCAGCGTCAAGGCCACCACGACCGAACGTCTGGGTTTTGTCGGAAGAGGGGAGGGCTGCGAAGTCTGGGCTACCGTCCTGCTCGCTGCCAAAAATGAAAAATAAGCTTGAAAATGAGTCCTTTAGCGGTTATAATCACGATGGCGGCCTATTTCGCCGCGATGCTGGCCTTGGGCTGGCTTTCCTCAAAAAGCTCTAAAGAAGCTGACAATCAAGGCTTTTTCACCGGTGGTAGAAAGACCCCGTGGTGGATCGTTGCGATCGCAATGATCGGAGCCCCGATGTCAGGAGTGACCTATGTCTCCGTCCCAGGGATGGTTGGCTTGGGTGGCACGGCGATGGGCTACATGCAGATGGTCATGGGTTTCTTCGTTGGCTACCTCCTGATCGCCTTCGTCCTGACTCCGGTGTTCTTCAAGATGAATATTGTCTCGATCTACCAGTACCTTGAGGACCGTTTCGGAGTCGCTTCCCACAAGACTGGAGCCTGGTTCTTCTTCATCTCGAAGATTCTCGGGGCCGCCGTCAGGCTGTACCTGGTCTGCGTAACTCTTCAGCTCATGGTGTTCGAGCCTCTCGGACTGCCATTTGTCCTTAATGTGGCCATCTCGATCGCCATTGTCCTCCTTTACACTTTCCGGGGCGGAGTCAAGTCCGTGATCTGGAACGACACCCTTAAGACTGTGTGCATGGTGGTGTCTATAATCTTGGCCATAGTGTTCATAGCCAAGGATTTGGGCCTTGATTTCAAGGGCGTGGAGGACGCCATCCTCTCCAGCGGCTACTCCAGGATGTTCTTTTTTGATGACGTCAACCATCCTGAATATTTCTGGAAACAGTTCCTCTCCGGGATCCTGCTGGTCGTCGCAATGACCGGCCTGGACCAGGACCTCATGCAGAGAACCCTTGCCAGCCGGAATCAGAAGGACTCCAGGAAGAATTTGATAACCAGCGGTTTGCTTCAAATCCCGGTCATATTCATGTTCCTTTGCCTCGGGGCGCTCCTTTATATATATGCCGCGCAGAGGGGAATCACCGAGACCGGCGACACCCTGTTCCCGGCCGTCGCGACAGGCGGAGGACTTCCGCTTGCTGTCGGGATCCTGTTCGTCATCGGGCTGGTCTCCTGCGCCTATTCAGCCGGCGGCTCGGCCCTGACGGCCCTGACCACATCATTCACGGTCGATATTCTCGGTGTCAAAGGAAAGACGGAGGACCAGGTCTCCAGGACAAGGAAGAGGATCCACCTTCTGATGGCGCTTCTGATGGGAGTGGTGATCATCGTTTTCCATCTTCTTAACACCAAGTCGGCGATTGACGCGGTCTACAAGCTCGCGAGTTACACCTACGGACCGATCCTCGGAATGTTCGCTTTCGGAATATTCGTCCGCCGTAAGGTAAAGGACCGCTGGGTGCCGCTGGTGGCGGTCGCGGCCCCGCTGGTCTGCCTGCTCCTCCAGGCCAACTCAGAACGCTGGCTGGGCGGCTATAAGTTCTCCTATGAGCTTATCCTGATCAACGCCGGACTGACCTTTTTAGGCCTTTGTCTTCTGATGAAGTCAAAAAAAGCAGAATAATTTTGCGGATTCAAGATAAATCTCTATTTTTGCAATCCCAAAACGAACAATAGTCGTGAAGGGAGCCATTGAGATATGGTGTAATGGTAGCACTACAGATTCTGGCTCTGTCAGTGAGGGTTCGAATCCTTCTATCTCAACTCAATGGGGACACGGCGGGGTAGCCCCACCCCCGCTACTACCACACAAACATTACGATAATGCCAAACGCGTTCCATTATTCGATCGGCAGGAAGTTCATCCAAGCGGTTAGCGGAGCCTTCCTGATTATTTTCTTGCTTCTCCATGGCACCATTAATTTCTTCTCGGTGATTGACACTTTCACCGGAAAGTTCGGAGTTGTCGCCGCTGACGACAAACTGTTCTCCGCCGGAGATGGTCTCTTCAAGCTGGGTTGCGACTTCATGTCCACTCCCTTCATCGACATAATGGTCCCGATCCTGGCTCTCGGTCTTGTCGTGCACATCTTCTACGGCTGCTACCTCACCTATCGTAACATCAAGGCCCGTGGTGGCGTGAAGCGTTACGAGGAGAAGAGTGTCGCCGCCGCTGACTCATGGGCAGCGAAGAACATGTTTGTCCTGGGTATCGTGATTCTCGGTCTGATCTTCTTCCACCTCTCACATTTCTGGGCCAAGATGCAGCTTCCGGAGATGTTCGGAATCGGAGACTTCGAGAACAACCCGTACTTCCTCCTTTGCGCGACATTCGGGAAGTGGTGGATGCTCGTTATCTACCTGATCTGGTTCGCCGCGATCTGGTTCCACCTCTGCCATGGCTTCTGGAGCATGTTCCAGACCGTCGGCTGGAACAACCAGGTCTGGTTCAAGAGGCTCAAGGTCATCGGTGTGGTTGTCGCCAGCCTGATCATCTTCCTCTTCGTCGCGACCGCGGTCAACGCCTTCATCCAGGCGAATTCTTTAGCATAAGTATTGCGTTTTAGATTTTAATCGCTATATTTGTTTTTGGTATGAGAAAGAACACGAACAATAACTTCTGGTGGCGCTCTTGCAGTTCAAAGCTGTAAGTCGCCAGACGTGGTTACCAGGTTCGTCAAAATAGAGGTGGCACGCTGACTTACAGCGCGCCACCTTTCTTTAAACACAATTTAAAAACGAACAGCAATGAGACAGAAAAAGTTCTTGCTCCCGGAATCAGAGATTCCAACGCATTTTTTCAACATCCAGGCCATCATGCCCAACAAGCCCCTCCCGTTCCTTCATCCAGGCACCAGGCAGCCGCTCAAGCCCGAGGATCTTTATCCCATCTTCTGCGAGGAATGCGCCAACCAGGAACTCAACCAGACGGACGAGTGGATCCCCATCCCTGAGGAAGTGCGCGAGCAGTACGCCGCCTACCGCTGCACTCCGCTCGTGAGGGCCTATGAGCTTGAGGAGGCTCTCGGAACTCCCGCCCACATCTATTTCAAGAACGAGAGCGTCTCGCCGGCCGGCAGCCACAAGCTGAATTCCGCGTTGGCCCAGGCCTACTATGCGAAAAAGCAGGGAATCACCAACATCACCACTGAGACCGGTGCAGGCCAGTGGGGAGGCGCCCTGTCGTATGCCGCCAAGAAGTTCGGTCTCGATTGCGCCGTCTACATGGTCAAGGTCAGCTACAACCAGAAGCCTTACCGCAGGAGCATCATGCAGACTTTCGGAGCCGCTATCACGGCATCCCCCTCGATGTCAACCCGTGCCGGCAAGGACATCCTGACCGTCAACCCCAACGACCAGGGCTCCCTTGGCTGCGCCATCTCTGAGGCCATTGAGCTGGCAGTGACCACTCCGAACTGCAAGTACACTCTTGGTTCTGTGCTGAACCATGTTTGTCTCCACCAATCCATCATCGGCCTGGAGGCTGAGAAACAGATGGAGATGGCCGGTGAATATCCCGACATCGTCATCGCCTGCTTCGGTGGCGGCTCCAACTTCAGCGGCATCGCTTATCCGTTCATGCGCCACAACATCCAGGACGGCAAGAAGACCCGTTTCATCGCTGCTGAGCCATATTCCTGCCCGAAACTCACCAGAGGCAAGTTTGAATATGATTTTGGTGATGAGTCCGGACTGACTCCGCTCCTTCCGATGTACACCCTTGGACACACATTCAAGCCGGCCACGATCCATGCCGGAGGTCTGCGCTACCATGGCGCCGGAGTCATCATGAGCCAGCTGATGAAGGATGGTTTCATGGAGGCTGTCGACATCGAGCAGCTTGACTCTTTCAAGGCAGGAGTCCTGTTTGCCCAGACCGAGGGCATCATTCCCGCTCCGGAGTCCTGCCACGCCATTGCGGCGACGATCTCCGAGGCTCTCAAGTGCAAGGAGACCGGTGAGGCGAAGACGATTCTCTTCAACCTTTCCGGCCACGGATTCGTCGACATGAGCGCTTATGACCAGTATTTCTCGGGTGAGATGAGCAATTATCATGTCTCCGATGAGGATCTGGCAAAGTACATCAAGTCGGCCGACGCTTTGAACCAGTAGCGAAAAATCTCAAACACGGAAGTGATTAATATATAATGAAGTACGATCTTGCATCAAAAAAAAGTGAAATTTTTTTCACATTTTGATGCAAGATTTTCAAAAAAGTGGATTTAATATAGTGAGGTTTATGAGTAAAAACGGCCGTAGAGCGGTCGCAAACACTAAAAAACTTGGAAAAATATTGTTTATTTAATTATTCATGCTATCTTTGCAAGGTCAAGTCAGCTTTTTTGGTGGCTTAATTGTGCGTGCCAGAGAGCTTCTTGAAGCAGCAAGAGTTTATTGTTTAATCTAAAATATTTATTCGCAAGAAGAAAAGACAACGAACCGAAATTATGTTTTTAACACTTTATTCAATTTTGTTTTAGTACTATGAACAAAAAATTCAAAAATCTGTTCCTTGCTGGGGCTCTTGTACTGGGTCTCACAGGGGTAGCCGTATCTTGTACGGACTACGATGATGACATCAACAAATTGCAATCCGACATCCAGACCACTAATGGTCAGGTGAGCACTCTGCAGAGCACCGTCCAGGAGCTGCAGAACAAGATCAATGCCGGTTTTGTGATTACGAGTGTCTCCAAAATCTCAGGAGAGCCTGGTGGATGGACCTTCACCACCTCCGATGGCAAATCTTACGAAATCACCAATGGCGCCAAAGGTGAAAAAGGCGACAAGGGTGACAAGGGCGACCAAGGCGACAAGGGCGACAAGGGCGACAAAGGTGACAAAGGTGACAAGGGCGACAAGGGCGACCAGGGCATCAAGGGTGACTACTACACCCCCGACTCTGAGACCGGTACTTGGATGCTCCATAAGATCGGTGAGGACGGCGTGACCGAGACTGTCACCGACACCAAGCAGTCCATCATCCCCACTGGTTTCATCGATGTCAAGTACGATGCTGAGACCAACACCCTGACCGTCATCGCTGGTGAGGACGAGTTCCCTATCAAGCTCAATGCCGGTGCTGCCAGCTTCGTCTTCGAGCCTAGTGTTCTCGTTGACGGTGTTTCCGCTGTCAAGTTCAGCAACTTCATCGCTTTGAAGTACACCGGTAAGGATCTTGACTCCGAGAAGGAGATCTGGACCACCTCAGTTGCCGCTATGAAAGAGGCTTGGGAGAAGTACGTCAAGGACAACGAGATCAACGAGGAGACTGTTACTGAGAATATGATGATCTCCTGGGCGACCGAGAATGGTTACATCGTGAATGAGGCTCTCCCTACCAAGGCGACCTACCACGTCAACTATGATCTCGACCTCGATGACACCTACACCTACAACATCATCTACAAGGATGTCGAGCACAGGACCAGGGCCCTTTCCGAGAACTTCGACATGACCGCCGAGTTCGTCAACTATGATCCTGAGACCAAGAAACTTACCCTTGATCTCAATTACACTGGCGTTCCCGCTTCCGCGACTTATTATGACAACCACACGACCCTGTTCGCGTTGCAGGTCTCCAAGGATGGTAAGGTCTACACTTCCGACTATGCCACCTTCGTTGTCAACAACATCATGGCGCCTAGGATCGCTGATCCTCACGCTGTTGTCAAGGAGTTCAAGTCCGCCAAGCTTAAGGAGCCTTATGAGGAGCACTACCGCAGGGGTACCGTCGGTATCAGCGGCAATGATAAAGGCCAGTACGCTGGTGACTACAGTGACTATGGCTACCACGAGTACTTCCGCAACGCTGTTGCTGGTGCTTATGTGGCTCCTTGGAAGAAGAGTACCTCTAATGACGACGCAGGTATGGACTTCGCTCACTCCACTTGCGACACCGCCATTGTGTACAACACCACCACTGGTCTTGACCTCAATGCGATCACCGTTCCTCATTACAGCACCCTTGGTGGGTCTTGCTTCAAGCCGATCTGCTGTGGCCGCGATGGCTACATTGAGCCTGGCTACAAGGGCTACATTGACAACGTTGAGCCTGGCTATCTTCCTTACGGAACATCTTTCAAATGCGATGAGATGACCAAAGAGGAGATGGAGGCCTTTGGTCTTGAGTTCAAGTTTGAGGTTGTCAAGAACTTCATCTCTGGCAAGCCTGAGACCGACCAGATGCACTTCGTCGACAATGACCGCGTCACTGAGGAAGGCATCTTCTTCCCTGCTACCTACGATGAGACCGGTACCGCCGCCATCGGCCGTACTCCTATCATCCGTGTGAAGCTCATGCATGGCGAGGACATCATCAATGTCGCTTACATCAAGGTCTTCATCAAGCAGTCTGACAATCCTCAGGTCGAACTTATCCCTAGAAGGGATGCTAAGGACGACGGTGAGAACATCTTCCACTTCGCTTGCGGTGACTCCCTGTTCACTACTGTCAAGGACATGAACCTCAAGATCTACAACCCGATGAACCTTTCTAAGGAGGCCTTCCACACCCTGTATGACAGCCTGATGGTTTCTCCTCTTGCTAAGAAGCCTGTCATCGGCACCGTCGAGGACAAGTGCATCGATCCTGTTGAGGGTACCCATGTCATCAAGTGGACTCTCTCCGCTAAGGAGCTCTGGGAGAACGCTGGCAAGCCTGTCGAGATCATCGCTAGGTACTACAGCAGCAAGAACAAGAAGATCTATGTCGACGTCAAGCTCACCGCTACCGTCGAGGGTGAGAAAGAGCTCGGTGTCTACGCTGCTGAGGGTGACTACATCCCTGAGTACTGGACCAAGAACTTCGAGGCTACTCTGTACAACGTGATGCCCGCTCCTAAGGGTGACACTATCGGCACTGACGCCCAGATGGTTACAGACATCAATACTTCCTTCGTCTGCTATCCTACCGGACATGCCAAGGCTGGACGTATCATGATTGACGCCGTTGACTCTGTCTCCTACTACTTCTGCAAGACTGATGTCGAGAAGATCACCAAGATCGGTGACCTCAATGTCAAGTTCCTCGTTGATGATAAGGATGCTGCCGCCAAGTACAATCTTACTGATCTTATTGAGGGTGGCATGAGTGTCCTCTTCGGTGAGATCCAGAGCGCTGATGGCAAGGCCGTCGCCGGCTATGAGATGCAGCCTGTCGCCTTCATCTTCAACGGTGAGCTTATCTCCACTATTGTTTCTTGGGGTATATTCCAGAATCTTGGTGAGGTTGTCTATCATAACGCCTTTGCTTGGGCGAAGACTGATTGGATTGCCAAGACCAGTTTGGGTCTCAAGAGGACAGCTGTTGCTGACACTCTCATCAACACCGGCAAGATGTACACCTACATCGGTGCTGACGCCTTCCTCTGCAATGAGTTTGAGAACGAGGCCAATAAGCCTGTCAGGGTCAAGTTCGTCGATGGTGACGGCAATGACGATCACTTCACCGCCAACATCGTACGTCCTATCGAGGTCACCGCTGTTTCCAACGATAACTACATTGACGGTGTCGACTTCGGTGAGAAGGGATCCTACATCAGCATCGCAGACCTCCTCAATCCGATCGACTGGCGTCAGCGCAAGTTCTCTGAGTATCCTAACTACTGGGGCTACTACGGTGTCCAGATCGGCGAGGATAAGAACAACTTTGACTTCGAGGTCGTGATCGACACCAATAATGTTGAGTGCGAGATCGCTGGTAAGCGTCAGCCTATCCTTGATGGTATGTTCATCAAGCAGGTCTTCACTAGCGATACTAAGAGCTCTGACGGTAAGTCATTCGTCGTGAATGATCCTGTCCGTGCCTCAAAGACCGTTGAGATTCCTGTGAACGCTTCAGGTTACCTCATGTACTTCAACAACGGTAGGCATCTGACCGCTGACTTCAAGCTCTTCGTCAAGGCTACCCTCCACTACGGATTTGGCTACTACAACACTGATTGGGTGACCATCCCTGTGAGGAAGACCATCAACGATGAGAATAACAGCACAGCTGCTGACGGCGAGACCGAGCCTGAGACTCCTGCAGGTGAGTAATCATCGAAATTAAATTCAAACTCTGATAATTGGAGGGACGCCATTGGGCGCCCCTCCTTTTTTTGTATATTCGCGTCATGAGACGTTTCAAATTCCTTTATTTTGTTTTTATCTTGTTGTCACTTTCCCTTTGCATGTTCTCCTGCAGGGGCAAAAAACCTGCGGAAGGTGACAAGCCCAAGAGGGCTGAGATCCAGCTTGATTCAGATTACACCTGGATGGGTACTTTCCCTAAAAGCATAAAGAGAAAGTCAACCGTTTTCACCTTCACCAACGTCGGCACGGCTCCTTTGGAGTTCCTCGACGTTGACTACAGCTGCGGTTGCATCTCGGCGACCTACCCTGAAAAGCCTGTCAAACCGGGCAAAAAGGGTGAGATCAAAGTGACTTTCAATACTGATTACAAGGATCCCGGCAAGTTTTACTATAAGGTTTATTTTGCCGTGACCGGCTGGCCTGAGAATTTTGTTCTCAGAGTTAAGGGGGATATGACTGAAAATTAGCCTCGAAACTTGCTCATTTAAAAAAAATATACTAATTTAGCGACGTTAAACGCGAAAATTATATTATATCATCATCATGAAACGTATATTAACTATTCTCGCAAGTGTAGCGGTTGTCGCTTCGCTTTCTGTGGCCAATGCCCAGAAGAAGAATGATTTTGACCCGTACTGGTTCCTCCAGCTCCAGGGTGGTGCCGCCGAGACCATCGGTGAGACCGTTTGGACAGACCTTATCTCTCCTTCCGGTGCTCTTTCCCTTGGTTATCAGTTCTCTCCGGTCTTCGGTGTCAGGCTGAACGCCAACGCATGGCAGGGCAAAGGTGCCATCAATGATGGTCAGACCAGGGTCTACAAGTACAATTATGTCGAGGGTGCCCTCGACCTCATGGCCGACCTCGCTTCCCTCTTTGGTGGCTACAAGTTCGACCGTACCATCAATCCTTACATCTTCGGCGGTGTGGGTGCTAACTACGCTTTCAACAACGATGAGGCCAACGCTCTTTCCAAGAGCTTCCCGACCACCAACTATCTCTGGGATCCCAAGAGCCTTTCTCCTGCTCTCAGGGCTGGTCTCGGCTTCAACATCAGGCTCTCCGACGTTGTCGCGCTTAACCTCGAAGGCAACACGAGCTTCATCAACGACCACTTCAACTCCAAGAAGGGTTCAAAGGCTGATTTCCAGATCAAGGGTCTCGCCGGTTTGACCTTCAGCTTCGGTAAGGCTAAGCCCGTTCCCGCTCCCGTGATTGTTCCTCCGGCACCGGCCCCCGCCCCTGTCAAGGAACCCGAACCCGAGCCGGTTGTTGAGCCTACTGAGCCCGTCATTGTCGAGCCTGCGTTCGAGTCACTCCAGAGGAACATCTTCTTCGTGATCAACAAGTGGGACATCCGCGACAGCGAGCAGCTCAAGATCGACGAGGTTGTCGCTTGCATGAAGGAGCATCCTGAGACCAAGGTACGCATCTCCGGTTACGCTGATAAGGACACAGGTACCGCCAAGAGGAACCAGTTCCTCTCCGAGAAGAGGTCCGAGATTGTTGCCCAGGCCATCATCGCCGCTGGCATCAGCAAGGATAGGATCATCACTGAGTACTTTGGTGACACCATCAATCCTTTCAACACTCCTGAGGAGAACCGTGTTGCGGTCTGCTTGGTGAAATAAGGAATTTTATCTAAGTTTTCAAGGGTTCCTCAAGCAGGGGCCCTTTTTTTGACCGGATGAAAAGTAATACAGGATACATCTCGCAGATTATCGGACCGGTTGTTGACGTTCGGTTTGACTCGTCAGACGAGGACGTCTCTCTTCCCCGGATCCACGATGCTCTTAATGTCGACAGGGGAGAAGGTCGGAAACCCTTAGTTATTGAGGTTCAACAACATATCGGTGAAGAGACCGTCCGTTGCGTGGCAATGGATTCTACTGATGGCCTTAGGCGCGGGATGAAGGCTGTCGCGACTGATGCCCCGATCTCCATGCCCGTCGGCTCACAGATCAGAGGGCGTGTTATGAACGTTGTGGGAGATGCTATTGACGGCCTCTCTGACCTTGGGCGGGATAATTCTCTCCCGATCCACCGCGAGCCTCCAAAATTCGAGGATCTGGCGACCTCACAGGAAGTCCTTTACACCGGGATCAAGGTGATCGACCTTCTTGAGCCTTATCTTAAGGGCGGGAAGATCGGTCTGTTCGGTGGCGCTGGAGTCGGTAAGACAGTCCTTATCAAGGAGCTTATCAATAACATCGCCAAGAAACACAACGGTTTCTCGATCTTCGCCGGTGTCGGAGAACGTACCAGGGAAGGTAATGACCTCCTTAGGGAGATGATCGAGTCCGGTGTCATTCGCTACGGCGAGGATTTTCTCAAGAGCATGGAAGAAGGCCATTGGGACCTCTCCAAGGTGGATGGTGCTGAACTTGAGAAGTCTCAGGTTGCGATGGTTTTCGGCCAGATGAATGAACCTCCGGGCGCCCGCCAGAGTGTGGCGCTCTCAGGCCTTACTCTCGCGGAGTCTTTTAGGGATTCCGACACAGGAGAAGGCCCCAGGGACATCCTTTTCTTCATTGATAACATTTTCCGTTTCACTCAGGCTGGTTCGGAAGTCTCAGCGCTTCTCGGGCGTATGCCTTCCGCTGTGGGTTACCAACCCACGCTGGCCACAGAGATGGGACAGATGCAGGAGAGGATCACATCGACCAAGAACGGGTCAATCACTTCTGTACAAGCGGTTTACGTTCCGGCTGACGATCTTACTGACCCGGCTCCGGCGACGACTTTCTCCCATCTAGACGCTACCACTGTCTTGAGCCGTAAGATAACCGAATTGGGTATTTATCCGGCTGTTGATCCGCTGGAGTCCACTTCCAGGATCCTTGATCCGAACATCGTGGGAAAGGATCACTACGAAACGGCCCAGAGGGTGAAACAGATTCTTCAGCGCAACAAGGAGCTTCAGGACATTATCGCTATTCTTGGCATGGATGAGCTCAGCGACGAGGACAAACAGACTGTCAATCGGGCCAGGAGGGTGCAAAGGTTCCTTTCACAGCCTTTCAGTGTGGCTGAACAGTTCACTGGTGTGCCTGGTGTGATGGTTGACATCGCTGACACTGTCGATGGGTTCCGTAGGATCCTGGACGGGGAGGTGGATTATCTTCCTGAGCAGGCGTTCCTTAATGTGGGGACGCTGGAGGATGCGATCAAGAAGGGGGAGGCGATTCTGGCTGCCGCGAAGTAGATTGTTCAGAATGACAATGAGGTTGAATATTATCAGTCCGGAGGGGACGTTGGTGGATCAGGAGGTCGACAGGGTCGAGCTTCCTGGAGCCAAGGGGCGTTTCGTGGTTCTTAAGGATCATGCGCCTATTGTTTCGTCTCTGGTGGAAGGGGAGATTGTGTTCGGCGGGCATGATGGAATTGTCCACATTAAGTCTGGCTTTGTTGAAGTTGTTGATAATCAAGTAATCGCTTGCGTCGAACTCTCATGAGGATTCATAAGCTAATACTTATCATCTCACTACTCTTTTCCGGCGTGCAGTCCGGAGCCGGCGAAGTCCATCCTCGCTTCGCTGCGGCTGAGTATCGCCTTACCCCGGCTGCAACTCCGGAAGGGTCCGATGTTTCCGGAACAGCAGAGGTGGATCTGGACATGGATGAGTATCTGTACGGCCATGTGAGAGATTCGTACGAGTGGCACATCACTACGATAAATGGTAAGCCAGTGAGCATCCCGCTGCCAGTGATCGTGATCAGCAAAGTCGGAAATGGAGCTCATGTGTTCTCGTCACATCGCTTGGAAGAAGGTGAATATAAAGGCTTTAGCATAGCTAAATCTGGTAAGTTCGAGAATAAGATAGTTGAGAAAGGCCCTGACGGCGCTGAGATCCGCCCGTGGGATTTCTCAATCACCAAGAATGTCCTCGGACTGATGATCAACAGTTCCCTTCTGGTACTTATCGTCCTTCTTACCGCACGCTGGTATCGCCGTCATGATGCCGCTGAAGAAGCTCCTTCCGGAGGTACCGGAATCATGGAGATGATGGTCACGATGGTCGAGGACGACATCATAAAAGATTGTGTCGGAGAAGATTATAAGAGATATTCCCCGTACCTTCTGACTGCGTTCTTCTTTATATTCATCAACAATTTGATGGGCATTGTGCCCTTTTTCCCTGGAGGAGCGAACATCACCGGTAACATCGCTGTGACGCTTGTGCTGGCGCTATTCACTTTCTTCACTGTCAATATATTCGGAAACAAGCACTACTGGAAGGATATTCTTTGGCCGGATGTCCCGACTTGGCTTAAGGTTCCAATCCCACTTATGCCCGTGATCGAGATAATAGGCATGTTCACAAAGCCTTTCAGCTTGATGGTGAGGCTTTTCGCCAACATCCTCGCAGGCCATTTCATGATCCTTGGAGTCATCGCGGTCATATTCCTTACCGCCAAGATGGGCGCCGCTGTTAATGGTGGTTTGACTGTCGTGGCTGTGGTTCTGGGTGTGTTCATGGATTGCCTTGAGCTGCTTGTCGCGTTCATCCAGGCTTATGTTTTCACAATGCTGTCGGCGGTCTTTATTGGATTGTCCAGGCTAAAAGCAGAAACTAATTAATTATTAATATCATAGAGTTATGACACCTTTAATGTTCACACTTCTTCAGGCCGGGGTATCCCTAGGCGTTCTCGGAAAAGCCATTGGCGCAGCTATCGCCGCCTTTGCCGCAGGCTTTGGTATCGGCAAGATTGGTAAGGCTTCCCTTGAGGCAGGTGCCCGCCAGCCGGAGCAGGCCGGTCACTACAGGATGACTGCCATCATCGTGAGCGCCCTGATCGAGGGAGCTTGTCTGTTCGCCATAGTTGTCTGTCTGATAGCCAAGTAGAGATGTCTCTCATCACTCCTGACTTCGGTCTTCTCGTCTGGATGACGCTGATTTTCGGCATCGTCTTCTTCGTGCTGGCCAAGTGGGGATTCCCGATGATCACGGACTCGGTCCAGAAGAGGGCAGATAGGATCAACGAATCGATTAAGAAGGCCCGTGAGGCCGAGGAAAGGCTTCGTAATCTGTCTTCCGAGCAGGATGCCCTGGTCGAGAAAGCCCGTAAGGAACAAGCCAGGATTCTCAAGGAGGCCGCCGCATCAAGAGATGCCTTGATTGAACAGGCTAAGGCACAAGCTTCTGACGAGGCCGCCAAGATCCTGGATCAAGCCCGGGTTCAGATCGCCGCTGAGAAAGAAAGCGCTCTCAGGGACGTTCGAAAGGAGGTTGCTTTGCTCTCAGTCGCTGTGGCTGAGAAAGTTATGCGTAAAGATCTGGAGAAAGACCAGGCTCGTGACGAGCTTCTTTCTCGCCTTGTGGACGAGTTAAAATGAACACTGGAATCATCGCGTCGCGTTACGCCACCGCCCTTCTGAAGCTGGTCGATGAGAACGGCTCCGGTGAGATTGTTGTGGCGCAGGCTCGGATGATCCTTGACGCATTGGCCTCTTCGTCCGAACTCCGGAGAGCTGTCACCGATCCTTTAAAGACTTCTGTCATCCTGAGTAAGGCTAAGGATCTGGACATCGCGCCTGAGATGAGGCGTTTTCTCGAGATTCTGGCCCGTAACGGCAGACTTGGAGACATAGCGTTGGCACTCAAGAGCTTTGAGGACCAATATTACCAGTCAAGGGGCATTATCCGTGGAACCCTCGTTCTCCCCTCGGAGCCCGATGGTGACTCTTCTGCCCTTGAGGCAAGGATAAAGACCTTGATTGAAGAGAAAACAGGCATGACCCTCCTATTGTCGACAGTTGTCGACCCCTCCATTATCGGAGGATTCGTCCTCGAGGTCGAGGACAAGTTGCTTGACGCCTCTGTCTCCCGCCAGCTGGAAATCATCCGGAGGCAGTTCGTCGAGAAGAATCGTAGAATCGTGTAGGAAGAATATTCATTTTTTATGGCTCAAAACAACAATATCAGGCCGAGTGAGATCTCGCAGGTGCTGCTCGAACAGCTCAAAGACATCGACACCTCTCTCCATTTTGAGGAGATCGGTAAAGTGCTGCAAGTCAGCGATGGAGTCGCCAGGATGTATGGCTTGACCAACGCTGAGGCAGGCGAGCTCCTGGAATTCGAGAGTGGGGTGATGGGCGTGGTGATGAATCTCGAGCAAGACAATGTCGGGGCCGTCCTTCTCGGACCCACCGATGAGGTCAAAGAGGGCATGACAGTCCGGAGGACAGGTCGTATCGCATCCATTAGCGTGGGTGAGTCGATGCTCGGAAGGGTTGTCGATCCGCTTGGCAATCCTCTTGATGGTCTTGGTAATATTGAAGGAGAACTGACCGAGATGCCCCTTGAGCGCAAGGCTCCCGGCGTGATCTATCGCCAGCCTGTGACGGAGCCGCTCCAGACTGGTCTCAAGGCCATTGACGCCATGATTCCGATTGGTCGAGGCCAAAGGGAGCTGATCATCGGCGACCGTCAGACCGGAAAGACTTCGCTGGCCATCGACACCATCATCAACCAGCGTTCCTGCTACAAGGAAGGGAAACCCGTGTACTGCATCTATGTCGCTGTGGGACAGAAGGGTTCCACCGTCGCTAACATAGTCGAGACTCTCAGGGCCTATGGTGCGATGGACTACACGATCGTGGTTGCGGCTACCGCTGCCGATCCGGCCGCTTTGCAATATTTCGCTCCTTTCGCCGGGGCTGCGATCGGGGAATATTTCCGGGACACAGGACGCTCGGCGCTTGTTGTCTACGATGATCTCTCGAAGCAGGCGGTGGCCTATAGGGAAGTGTCGTTGATCCTGCGTCGTCCTTCAGGCCGCGAGGCATACCCGGGAGATGTGTTTTACCTTCACTCCAGGCTTCTGGAGAGGGCTGCTAAGATCATTGAGCAGCAAGAAGTTGCTGAGAAGATGAATGACCTTCCCGAGTCGCTTCGGGGCAAGGTGAAGGCTGGTGGATCTTTGACGGCTCTGCCGATCATCGAGACGCAGGCCGGTGATGTCTCGGCTTATATTCCTACAAACGTGATTTCCATCACCGACGGGCAGATCTATCTCGAGTCCGGACTGTTCAACCAAGGACAGAGGCCTGCGATTAATGTGGGAATATCCGTGTCCCGAGTCGGTGGATCGGCCCAGGTGAAGTCGATGAAGAAGGTTGCCGGTACTTTGAAAATTGACCAAGCGCAGTACGGGGAACTCGAGTCATTCTCCAAGTTCTCCTCCGACATGGACAAGGTCACAGCGATGGCGCTTGACAAGGGCCGAAAGAACAACAAACTACTCGTCCAGGCCCAGTACTCTCCGATGCCGGTCGGGGAACAGGTGGCTGTCTTGTATTGCGGTACTCATGCTCTGATGGCTGACTTGAGTGTTGATCAAGTTCCTGAATTCCAGGGTCTTTTCCTTGATCGCATGAGGGCTGGGCATCAGGATGTCCTGGATGCTTTGGGCGGCGGAAAGATTGATGAGTCAATGACTTCCGTCATAGAGAAGGTGGCCTCTGCCGTAGTTGCATCACTAGTTGGCTGATGACTTCATGGCTTCTTTAAAAGAAATAAAAGGCAGGATCGCCTCCGTCAAGAGCACGCTGAAGATCACTTCAGCGATGAAGCTTGTCGCTTCGGCCAAGCTGCGTAAGGCGCAGCAGGCCATCACCGACATGCTTCCGTACCAGCATCAGCTGCAACGGATCCTGGACCGGTTGATCAGCCAGAATACGGCTGGCGCTGGAGCGCTTGGCGCCGGTGCGCCGTCTGGCCCAGGCCGCGTCGCCATCGTAGCGTTCTCTTCCAACTCATCCCTCTGCGGAGCCTTCAACGCCAATGTCATCCGAAAAACGTTCTCCGTCATCGATGAATATCGCTCGGCTGGACTTCCGGATGCGAATATTACAGTTTATTCAATCGGCCGCAAAGTTGCGGAGGCTATGCGTAAATCCGGATTCCCTTCGCCTGCGGACTATTCCAAGATGGCGGAAACGCCTGGTTATGAGGCTGCTTCTGAATCATTTCAAGTCCACTGCTTCACAGCCTACAGTCGTTGAGACTTTCCTCCCAATGAACGACGGCATGCCTGCTGCCCCAGGCCGCGTCCATTCTCGCTTCGCTGCGGCTGAGTACGGCCTTGAGGCAGAGGCAATGCCGTCGGAGCCTTGCGACATGATCATCGAGCCGTCTCCCGAGGAACTTCTCAATGAACTTATTCCCAAGGTCCAGCGCCTTAAGATCTACACGGTGCTCCTCGACAGCAACGCTGCCGAACATGCTGCTCGAACAGTTGCCATGCAGACCGCCACTGACAACGGCAACGATCTTCTCGAATCCCTCACCCTTGAGTATAACAAGGGTCGCCAGCAGAAGATTACCTCTGAAATCCTCGACATCGTCGGCGGCTCCCTGCAGTAGTCTCCTACCGGAGGACATCACACTTACCTTGCCCTAAGGACATTACCCTCAGGCGTTTATCAAAGCTGTAAAACGCCTTGTTCTTGCTTTCAGGACCACCTTGGGCCCTTCCCATTGGCCCTTTCGGGGGAGAGGGGCAGGTATGCCCTGTATTCCCGGGAATGACATGGGAAGAAAACGAGTTGGGGTATTCATAATAATGATTATCTTTAAGGGAGAATTGAGGGGATAGTCTGAGCTGTGGAATTATGAGCAATAATAAGGCGTATGAGATTGATTAAATTGATGTTGTTGATACTGGGGTCTTTAACTTATGCCTCGTCGTGCGGGATGGTCCGCACTGGCGAACGGGTGACCCTCGGGGACGAGCGGTTCGAGGAATATGTCCCTAGGCTTAAGGGGAAAAGGGTGGCGGTGTTCAGCAACCATACTGGAATTGTTGGGAACCGCTTAGAAGACAATAAGATGGGTCCTCATCTTGTGGATGTGCTGATCGAAAAGGGAATAGATGTGAGGGTGATTTTCTCTCCCGAACATGGATTCAGGGGCGATGCGGATGCTGGAGAAGGGGTGGCCAATGGCAAGGATGAGAAAACGGGTGTGAGGATCGCGTCACTTTATGGGGCCACAAGGCAACCCTCGCAGGAAGATATGGATGATTTTGATGTCCTTCTCGTTGATATACAAGATGTTGGGCTGAGATATTACACTTATCACATCACGATGGCCCGGCTGATGGAATCATGCGCCAGGAGCGACAAGAAGGTCATCATCCTGGATCGGCCCAATCCCAATGGGTTCTATGTCGACGGTCCTGTCTTGGAGATGGAGTATAAGTCCGGGGTCGGAGCCTTCCCTGTGCCGACTGTCCATGGGATGACACTTGGAGAACTGGCCTTGATGATCAATGGGGAGGGCTGGCTGAAAGATGGCCTGAAGTGTGACCTTGAAGTCGTCCCGTGTCTGGGATATACCCATCAGACCAAGACGGACGTGATTGTGCCTCCATCTCCCAACCTAAAGAGTATGAGGGCGATATATCTTTATGCGTCGACTTGTTACTTTGAAGGGACGGTCGTTTCTCTTGGCCGGGGAACGGATTCCCCTTTCGAGATTTACGGCCATCCTGATATTCCCGAGACAGGGTTTTCGTTTACTCCCCGGAGCGTGCCCGGGGCGAAGAACCCGCCTTTGAAAGATCAGCTGTGTCACGGCCGGGATCTTAGGAATATTCCGCTGGAAACGATTTGGAATGAAGGAGTTAATCTTGAATACGTGATTGACGCTTTCCGTGGGCTCGGAGAGAAAGAGGGCTTTTTCTCGGGGTTTTTTGATAAACTTGCAGGAACGGGGTACGTCCGGGAGATGATTCTCTCAGGGGCGTCCGCGGCGGAGATCAAGGCTCGGTGGAAGGGGGATGTGGAGGCGTTCAAGGCTAAAAGGAGGCCGTATTTGCTTTATCCGGAATAAAGATCCTTTACTACCGTTCAGGGATAAAAAATATACGGAAGCGTGTCTCTCGACAGACTTCCGTTCTTTTGTCCAATACTTATGAAATAACTATTGAGTCAGTTTTTGGTTTATGGGTAAAAAATTATGTCGCTTTTAGATTATACCATTTCCGTGCCAAAGACTGCCGATGATTATGAATTATTTATAAATATTTGCTATATTTACGATATAAATGATTAAACACTGAAACATGGTACGTAGAGATTTCTTGAAAGCCTCCGCTATCGGAGCTGCGGGCATCATGATGCCTGCTGGTATTGTGAATGCTTCGGCCGCCACCAAGGCCTCGGCGAAAAAAGCAGCTAACGGCAAGATCAACATGGGATTCATCGGCTTGGGCCAGCAGGCTATGTATTTGCTGCAGGGTTTCATGAAGATGGATGATGTGAGAGTTGTCGCCGGTTGCGATGTGTATGACATCAAGAGAGACCGTTTCGCCAAAAGGGTCACCGCATATTACCAGGAGAAAGGGGAGAAGAAGGTCAAGGTCGACATGTACGAGGACTATCAGGAGCTTCTGGCCCGTCCGGACATCGACGCGGTCGTGATCGCCGCTCCTGACCACCAGCATGCTATCATAGCGATCGCCGCTTGCAAGGCTGGTAAGGATGTGTACCTCGAGAAGCCGATGACTTTGACGATCTACGAGGGACAGCAGCTTGTCAAGGCCGTCCGCAAGTACAACCGTATTCTCCAGGTCGGAAGCCAGCAGCGTTCCAGCGATGAGTTCATCACTGCCGCGACTCACGCCCGCGAGGGAGATCTTGGCCAGATCCATAAGATCAAGGTCTATGTCGGCCGCAACAACGCCAACCCTAACTCAGCCGCTCCGGTTCCTTGCCCGCTTCCGAAGATGGAGGTTCCCGCTGGACTGAACTGGGACAAGTGGCTCGGACCTCTTCCCACCTCGGTATATTACCACTCAGACCTCGACCCGATCATCAACGATGAGCATGACGAGCAGCTCTGGGGCGCATGGCGCTGGTACAAGCCGATGGGTGGCGGTCTCATGACTGACTGGGGCGCCCACATGTTCGACATCGCTCAGTGGGCCATCGGAAAGGATGGTAGCGGCCCTGTCGAGGTCATCCCTGCCGGCTACAGCTACTACGAGCACCTGACCTACAAATATGACAATGGCATCATCGTTTCCGAGGAGCCTTTCGACGGGAGCACTCCCGGCGTGCAGATCTACGGAGAGGATGGTTGGATCAAGGTTTCCCGCGGCAAATACGAGGCTTCCGACAAGAAGCTTGAGATGAAGGCCGCCGCCGGCGACGATTCAGTCCCTTACGAGACAAAGGTCGGCCACCACAGGGCGTTCATCGAGGCTGTCAAGTCCAGGATTGATCCTAACGTCCCTGTTGAGGTTGGACATTCCTCCTGCACCGTCTGCAACCTTGGCAATATCGCCATGGATCTCGGCAGGCCCGTTGTCTGGAACCCGATCGTGCAGAAGTTCATGAATGACCCGGAGGCCACCAAGCTGATGCACTACGACTATCGTCCTGGCTATAAGCTTGACTTCTAATCATTTCCCTTATGAGAAAGTTCTTTTTGGCGGCTGTTATAGCCGCCATTTCCATTCCATCTTCCGCACAGTCCTGGAAGTCTTTGGAAAGCAGGGCCGGAAGGCAGCCGGAGCTGGCATCCAGCCCCGCTGTCGTCCTGCTGGACAGCACAGGAGTAAGGTTCAAGGACTCTGGCTCCGGTAGTTTTGACATCCATCAGGTCATCAAGATACAGACAAAGGGCGGTGCCCTTGCCCACAGGGTTTTGAAATATGACTACGATCCTCTGACAGCCCAGGCGGTGTTTGAGGACATCAAGGTCTACAAGGCCGATGGCTCAGTCAGGAATATTGATCTGAAGACAGTGTGCGACTATGCCGCTCCTGCGAGGATGATCTACTGGGGAGCCAGGCAGATCATGGCTGAGGTTGGAACTCTGGATCCGGGCGATGTCATTGACTACAAGATTAATAAGAAGGGATTTACCTATGCTCTTCTGGCTTCTATGCCCCAGGAGGAGGACGACAGGTTCATCCCTCCGATGAAAGGCAACTTCTACGACATCGTGCCTTTCTGGGTGACTTATCCGACTGTCCGCAAGGTCTACACCCTTGATGTCCCACGGGATAAGGATGTGCAGTACGAGTTCTATCAGGGGGAGTGCCATTCGTCCACAAGGGTTGTCGGAGACAGAAAATTCATGAGCTTCTCAGTCTCTGACGCTCGCCCTTTCAAGAGAGAACCGAATATGGTCGATCTCTATGATGTGGCTCCGAAACTGATGCTGTCCTCGACCGATCGTTGGGAGGATAAATCCGTGTGGTTCAACAATGTGAATGAGGATTACGGCAGTTTTGAGCCTACCCCCGAGGTCAGGAAAAAGGTCGCTGAGCTTCTTAAGGGCGTGACCGACGAGCAGCGCAAAATCTGGATCCTGAACCATTGGGTGGCCGATTACATCCGTTATTCCGGAATATCCATGGGCGAAGGTGAGGGCTACACCCTCCATAACGCCAAGATGAACTACACAGACCGCTGTGGTGTCTGCAAAGATAAGGCGTCGATGCTTGTCACCATGCTTAGGGCTGCCGGTTTCGAAGCGCATCCCGCGATGACGATGGCTGGTTCCAGGATCGAGAGCATCCCGGCCGACCATTTCAATCATTGTGTCGCTGTCGTGAAGCTTTCTAGCGGAGTCTACGAGCCACTTGATCCGACCTGGGTGCCGTTCACCCGAGAGAATTGGTCAAGCGCCGAGCAGCAGCAGAACTATCTTCCTGGCCTCCCGGAGGGTTCTCCGCTTCTTTTGACTCCAGTATCCGCTCCTGAGAACCACTACCTCAGGCTGAATGTCAAGGCCACCCTTGACAAAGCCGGGAATCTCATTGGCGAGTACACTGTCTCCGCCGAAGGCCAGTCCGATGCCTCTGTCCGTAACCCGTTCACCAAGAGCTTTATAGCCCACCAAGAGCTTTATAGCCAACTGGCAGAAAGCCATGGAGAATGAGATACTCTCGATCGACCCTGAGGCCAAGATGTTGAGTGTCAACTACGGCAAGAATCCGGACTATTATCTCGACGCCCCGATCAAGATCACGGCGAAGTTCTCTATCCCGTCGTATGCTGTCAAGACTTCTGACGGTGCCCTGCTTTATAAGCCGGTCACTGGCCGTCTTTACAACCGGGCCAAGACTTTCCTTAGGGTCAACACTGACCTCCCTGAGCGTGAGTTCGGCTTTAAGGACTCCTGCTCAAGGCTTGTGGAAGCTGATGAGAATGTGACACTTCCGAAGGGTATGAGTCTGGTCTGCTCTTCTGACGGTAGCGCTTCCAGCGAGGCCGCTGATTTTACAGGAAGGGTCTCCGGCAACGGAAATTCCGTCAAGATCACTTCTTCGATCGCCCTTAAGAAAAGGGTCTATGAAGCCGGGGATTATCCTGGTTTCAGGGATGCCGTAAAGGCATGGAAGTCAATCGAGGAGGAAACGTTGGTCATAAAATAGCGAAGCCATGAGAAAGACTGTTTTCACCCTGCTTTCAGGGATCATGATAGCCACCGGGCTTTTCGCCCAGAAGACTGAAGGGGAGTTCCTCTCCTTAAGGGACAAGTACACTTTCCGGTCTGACGGCTCCGTCGTCTACAAACATCATAAAGAGCTTAAGGTTAATTCTTTATACTCCATTCACAATCTTTATGGTGAGACTTTCATAGTGTACAATCCCCAGTTCCAGACTTTGACGATTGACGCTTGCCACACCACGCAGGCCGACGGGACGGTCATCCCTCTTCCACCGAACGCTCTTAATGAGGTCCTGCCTTCCGCGGCGGCTGACGCTCCGGCGTACAACCACCTCAAGGAGATGGTCGTGACCCACACTGGCCTTGAGCCTGGAGCGGTCATATCCCTTGACTACACGATCACCACCAAGCCCGGCTTCCCGGGGGCAAGTGACATATTCAGAAGATTCGCCGAGGCCTCTCCCATCAAGGATTACACCTTGACCGTTGAGGTTCCTGCCGGGAAGGAATTGACTGTGAGCCAGAACTTTGGAGCGAAAGTCTCCAAGGATGGAGATGTCTACGTCATCAAAGCTTCAGGGATTCCGGCGAGGCTGTCCGAGCCGTACGCTCCTGTCGATGATGTTCCGTACATCTATGCCTCAGTCAATCCCGGCGAGGGTGCCGGAGCCATATTCAGTCTCCTTCCGAAAGAGAATATGTCCTCTTTGGCAAATGAGATCTGCCAGGGAAAGACCTCTGATCGGGACAAAATGGATGCGATCTCTTTCTGGATGATGGAGAATCTCGCTCTTTGCGCCCTTCCGCTTAAGCAGGCCGGTGTGGTCAGGAAACCTTCCGAGGTTGTCAGGACCGCTTATGGTACTTTCGAGGAGAAGGCTGCTTTGATGCTGAGCCTGGCGGAAGCGGCCGGGATCAAGGCCGAGCCTGTCGCCATGTTTGAGCCCACTTGCCCGCCCAACCTTCAGACGCTGTCCGGGGCGATGTGGATCAAGGCTTGCGGCAAAATGTATTCCGCCGCTGGAGGATTCTCCCGTGATGAGACTGAGCTTACGGGTCGTTTTCAGGCGCTCACACCTTCAGGACCCTTGAGCGTGCGTCCCGCTTCGGAAACCGTTGTCGTTGAGGAAGATGTGAATCTTGATCCCAAGAAGGCGACCTCGGCTGGGGAGTATCTTGTGTTCAGCCTGCCTGCCGCCCGCAAGGGCTTCGACTCGTGGCGTATCCGTTCATTGAACTCCTTCCGGACTTATCCTTTCGAGCTTCCTTCAGTCCTGGACGAGAAGGTTACTTACAAGATCACGACCCCGGAAGGAACGATCGTCTCCGAGCCTTTCGAAAAGACCATTTCCGGCCCTGCCGGGACAGTCAAGGTCAAGTTGACGGTCGACGGCCGGACGGCGGTCTACACCCGCGAGGCGAAATTCACCAAGGGCATCATCCCCGTGAAGGAATATTCATCATTCCGCTCCCAGGTCAATCTGCTGAAGGATGACGCATTTAGGACGATAGTCGTTAAGAAATAGTTGAATATTAATATATTACATTATAGTAGAAAGCATTATGAGGAAAGGTTTGTTGGTTTTGTTCGCGGCGCTGCTTGCCGCTGGAGCTTGCCAGGCTCCGAAAGGAAATGAGAAAGACATCGCCGATCATGTGATCATCATCGGTCTTGACGGTTGGGGAACATGGAGCTTTGAGAAAGGTGACACTCCGTTCATCAAAGAGAAGATGAAGGAGGGGTCATGGACTCTCTACAAGAGAACTGTTCGCCCTTCGATCAGTGGTCCCAACTGGGCGGCTATGATGAACGGTACTCCTGTCGAGATCTCCGGTATCACCGGCAATGAGAAGGAGCCTACTTTCAAACCTTTGGTCCAGACGGAGCATAAGGCCCAGCCGACATTCTTCCATCTTATGAGGCAGGTCCGTCCCGATGCCGAGACAGGAGTTGTCTGCGAGTGGGGAGACTTCCAGAACTACGCTGACACCCTTTGTGTCAGCTACAAAAAGAAGATTGACGGACCTTCAGAGCATCCTGACGCCATCGTTGAGGAGAGCGCCAAGTACATCAAGGAGAAGAAGCCTGTGATCTGCTTCATCCACATCGACGCTCTCGACCACATGGGCCACTCCTATGGTCAGGGCTCCGCTGAGTACATGGCTGAGCTTCCGAAGGTTGACGACCGCGTACGCAGGATTGTCGAAAGCGCCAAAGAGGCTGGAATCTACGACGACACGATCTTCATCATCAGCTCCGACCACGGTCATGAGGGTTATGGTCACGGAGGTGACACCACCAATGAGATCGAGACTCCTTTCGTGATCTGGGGCAAGGGCGTCAAGAAAAATCATGAGATCACTGAGCCTATGGTCCAGTACGACATGGCGGCCACTGTCGCCAAGATCTTCCATCTGAAGACTCCCAACAGCTGGAGGGGTGTCCCGATGGATGTTTTTGAATAGTAAGTGTTATTTCTTTTTTAAGTTAAGTCTAAAATCTTAACCCATGAGAAAATCGGCAATATTGAGCGCTCTGGCGGCTCTGGTTATGCTCGCCGGATGTGGCCCCGAGGAGGTGTCCAGTAACGGTAACGGCTCCGGTGGCGGCAATAATACCCCTGAGCCTGTGAAGGTTACTGAGATCAACGTGGCCCAGGACAAGATCGATGTCACTTCCGCCGGTGGCAGCTTCACTGTCCAGGTGACGTCTAACGCGACACTGTCGGTGAGCGTGTCGTCCGACTGGGTGCGCCAGTCGGGCAGCGGTTACAGCTTCACTGCGGACCACAACCCAGGGTACGACCCCAGGAGCTGCACGATCACGTTCTCGGCCGGGGGCAAGTCGAAGAGTGTGACCGTGACCCAGGCGCAGCAGGATGCGATCATCCCGGGGGAGACTCAGTACGAGCTCTTCTATGAGGCGCAGACATTCACGTTGCCGGTTTCCACGAATGTTGATCTGACTGTCGCGCCGACGGTGTCCTGGATCAAGAGCCAGGACACCAGGGCGCTGAGTCAGAAAAACTTCTCGTTCTCAATCGAGGAGAACAGCTCGAAGGAGCCCCGTGAGGGCATTATCGAGATCACATCCGGTTCCCTCCGCCAGAGCATCAAGGTTGTCCAACTCCCGACGACGCACCGGCCTCAGACGGAGGATGAAATGATGGAGACCATAAAATTGGCTGAATCAATTTCAGCTCAATCCAAGATAATCATAGATAATGCTAAAAAGGCATCAGGGACTGAAATCGCTGATGCTGAGACTGTTGCAAGTAGAATGCGTGAATTGGATGGTGTTATCTCCGCTGAGCCATCCTTAGACGGGGGGACAGTCGTCGTTATGCAAAGAGATAGTTTATATGTGAACATATTACTTAACACGACCGATTCCTACCATGACCATGAAAATGAGTCTCCAAAGTCATCAGCCTCTACACGCTCCACGGTAGGAAATATGGTAATTCCAGATGGGAAAGACGCATTAATATTAGCTCCTTTTCAGTCCTCATTTAACAAACCTCTGGAAGATTACAAGAGCTACCTGAACGGTATGGGATACACGGTTCAAGTCTTTGAAGATGATAAAGCCGATATCTCAAAATTTGATGGAGAATATTTAGAACAATTCGACGTAGTCATAATTGATACTCATGGTGGGCACCATGTCAGGAACTTAACTTCGGTGGACTTTACTTCTGTTTCCTCAGGAACGAGGTTTACAAGCGAAACATCCATTGAGGAGTTGTGGTATAGTATTAAAAATAAAGATTATTCTCCTGCA
>ONUG01000061.1 GCA_900320965.1 uncultured Bacteroidales bacterium
GACAGCGTGGCGTTTCTTGTCAATCACCATCCTTCAAAATACGGAGGACCAAGCTCTTCCTGGAGAAGAAAGGCCGCGATGGACCGCCTTGAGGCGGCGACAGACTCTTTGCGATCTTCCGGATTCGGGAATATTGTCTCGATGGGGGATTTCAACGACACACCGGAATCCACATCTGGGTATTCAAGGAAAATGGTTAACCTTGCTGCCACAAAGGCCGCCAAAGGCGAGGGAACCATCAAATATGAGGGCAAATGGGAGTTGATAGACATGTTCTTTGTCTCTCCGGAGATTGCCGCCAGGAATCCAGGTTTGGAGATGAATGTGGAACGGGTGTCGTTCCTGATGACACGAGACAATGCCCACTCTGGAGAAAAACCCTTGCGCACATACACCGGCCCCAGATATTCAGGAGGAGTAAGCGATCATTGCCCCATAACGATAGTGTTTAAATAATAATTTATTATTTTTGTATGAATAGAAAACAATTAACGCTCTAATCGCATAATTATGGACATGAAAACCAGAATCAGGGAAAAATTCAAGGCCCTGTACAAGACCGAGGGTGAGGTTTTTGCCTCGGCCGGAAGAATCAATCTCATCGGTGAGCACACCGACTACAACGGTGGTTATGTGTTCCCTGGAGCAATTGATTGCGGTATAATGGCAGAGATCAAGCCCAACGGGACAGACAAAGTCAGGGCTTTCTCGATTGACTATGACGAGTGTGTCGAGTTTGGCCTCGAAGAAGAGAACAAGCCTGAACAGCAGTGGGCTCGTTACATCTTCGGTGTCTGCCGGGAGACCATCAAGAGAGGTGGCAAAGTCGAGGGTTTCGACTGTGTTTTCGCCGGAGATGTTCCCCTTGGCGCCGGCCTTTCGTCTTCCGCCGCGCTTGAGAGCACGTTCGCTTTCGCTATCAACGAGTTGTTCGGGAACAACATCGACAAGTTCGAGCTGGCTAAGATAGGCCAGAGCACTGAACACAACTACTGCGGAGTGAAGTGCGGAATCATGGACCAGTTCGCTTCAATCTTCGGAAAGAAGGGTTGCTTGATCCGTTTGAACTGCAAGACCCTGGAATACAAGTATTTCCCGTTTGATCCCAAGGGCTACAAGCTGGTTCTTATCGACTCTTGCGTAAAGCATGAGCTCGCATCTTCCGCCTACAACAAGCGTCGTGAGTCTTGCGAGAATGCCGCCGCTGCGATCAAGAAGAATCATCCCGAGGTTGACTTCCTGTCAGACGCCAAGAGAGTTTGGCTGGAGGAAGTCCGCGAGGAGATTCCCGAGGAGGATTTCCTGAGGGCCGAATATGTCATCGGAGAGGTCCAGAGGGTTCTTGACGTCTGCGACGCCCTTGAGAGAGGAGATTATGAGACGGTCGGCGAGATGATGTACCAGACCCACTTCGGAATGAGCAAGCTTTATGAAGTCAGCTGCCCCGAACTTGATTTCCTCAACAGACTTGCCCGCAAGTGTGATGTGACAGGTTCCAGGGTCATGGGCGGAGGTTTCGGTGGCTGTACCATCAACCTCGTTAAGGAAGAGCTTTACGATGGCTTCATCACCGCGGTCAAAGAGAAGTTCCCAGCCCAGTTCGGTCATGATGTCAAGATCTACGATGTCGTCATCAGCGACGGTGCCAGGAAGGTTGAGTAGGCTCTTCCTGTTTCTGGCAATATTGTTCTCACCGGCCTTGGTCTTTGCGAATCAAGGCCGGAACTTGTTGACAGGCAAGTATAACCGGGATCAAGTCTTCAAATTTTGCCCGAACAATCTCGCATGGGTCAAATACCCGTCTTACAACGACAGGGCAGCATGGAATGCCATTCCTGAAGAGATCCGGGCCTCGACCATAGCGGCCGGAGAAAAGTACTTGGATTACAACTGGCCCGGCATACTGCCGACAATGTACCTTGAATTCACCCGGACCGGCAACAGGGCGATTGTGGACAATTTGACGAGCCAGCGTTTAACGGCCCTCAGAGCACTTTTTTTTGCCGAGATGGTGGAAGGTAAAGGCCGGTTCTTGGATAACATTATAAACGGCGTTTTCACCTATTGTGAGCAGACTTATTGGGGAAGTTCCGCCCATTTTTATCTGTACGAATATGGCAGTCCGATTTCAAGGCCTACCACAATCCTTCCGGACAAGTCAAATCCTATAATAGATCTGGTGGTTGGGGACGTGTCTTCAACCTTGGCCTGGATCTGGTATTTCCTTCATGAGGAGTTTGACAAGATCTCTCCGATCATCTCCGCCCGCCTTCTTGACGAGATGTACACCAAGGTTCTTGAACCCTACTACACCAGGAATGATTTCTGGTGGATAACTGGTTGGAACTCAGGAGCTGTCAACAATTGGACCCCCTGGTGCAGCTATAACCTTCTCACATGCGTCCTATTGTTGGAAAAAGATCCTCAAAAGCGCCTTGACGGGATTTACAAGACGATGAGTTCGGTGGACCTTTTCATCAACTCTTATCCGGAAGACGGAGGGTGTAATGAAGGCCCTTCGTATTGGGGCGCGGCGGTAGGCAAGCTTCACAATTACCTCTCCCTGCTTAAAGAATGTTCTGGAGGAAAGATAGACATATTCCAGGAGAGCATTATTAAAGAGATGGGCCGGTATATTTATAAGCTATATATCGGCAACGGAGATAATTATGTCAACTTCGCGGACGCGCCTGCGAGCATTGCCCATGATGGAGCCATGATCGCAAGATATGGCCAAGACATCGCCGATCCTCGTATGGAGGGATTCGGAGCTTTTCTGTGCGACAGATTCGGTTATTCCCGTAAACCGCTTTTTGGGGATGTGGGACAGACCTTCTTTAATGTGTTTGGTTATATTCCTCAGGCAAAACCCCTAGAAGTCCTTGTGTCAGATACCTATCTTCCGGATCTTCAAGTGGCTGTAGGCCGGGACAGGCAAGACACGAACGACGGTTTCTTCTTCGCTGCCAAGGGCGGCAATAACGCCGAGCAGCACAACCACAACGACGTGGGATCGTTTATCTTGTACTATAATGGCCAACCTGTTTTTGTGGATCCAGGAGTGGGTACATACACCCGCGAGACATTCAGCGAAGACCGTTACAAGATCTGGACGATGCAATCTGCCTACCACAATCTACCGGTCATCAACGGAGTCATGCAAGGGGTAGGTTCCGGTTTCAAGGCATGCGGGTCTTCTTTTAAGTCCAGTTCAAATAAAGTTGTTTTCTCCACGGACATAGCCGGAGCTTATCCTGATTCCGCGGGCGTCGAAACCTGGGTAAGAACCTACACGTTGCAAAGAGGGAAACAATTCACAATCAATGATTCATATTCTTTGAAAACCCTTTCGGGAGAATCCTCGATTGTGTTCATGACTCCCCTGAAAAGCGAAGTTAATAAAGGTTTTGTCCGGGTTTATGGCGATGGTTTCAACCTCAAGATCTCTTATCCTTCCTCCGTTGCGAGGTGTGATGTTGAAGAGATCGTTCTGGAGGATTCCAGGCTTTCAGGTGTTTGGGGGAAAAAGCTTTACCGGATAGTCTTCCCGCTAAAGGCTGAAAAGAGAAATGAGTTGGTTCTTAAAGTTGAAAAAGAATAGATAAATATTATAATACGACCACAAAAACTAAAAACCAATTTACCATGGAAGGAAAAATCAAGAGAATGGCGTTCAAGATGAAGCTGAACCCCGGATTCAAAGAAGAGTACAAGAAGCGTCATGCGGCTCTTTGGCCAGAAATGCGGAAGATGTTGAAAGACAGCGGTGTCGGGAATTATTCCATATTCCTTGATGAAGAGACCAACACCTTGTTCGGTTATCAGGAGGTTACCGGAGAGGGTGGTTCCCAAGAGCTTGGGAACGAGGCGATTGTCCAGAAATGGTGGGATTACATGGCGGACATCATGGAGGTCAATCCGGATAATTCTCCGGTGTCCATTCCGCTTGAGGAGATGTTTTATATGGAATAGCCCTTCGGCTCCGCTCAGGACCACCTTCGGCTAGCCGAAGTAACGGGCGATCCAGTTCTGGTCTATTGTCGGGAAACCTCCCGCAGGTTTGATTGACGGATTGCGTCGGATAATTCCGGCGCAATCTTCGTAGACATTGAACCCTACTTGTATTCCATGCATTTGTCCGTCAGACGGATAGGTGAAAGTCAACTCATTGTCAGGACCTTCGATGCGGAAAAACTTGAACGGAGCGTCCACGGTGGTCTTTCCGCCACCTTTTTCCGAGAGTTCCATTTTTGAGACGAATTTCACCAGCTCCATGATTGTGTCGTCAAGTCCAGCATCGAAGATGTTGACTTTCTCTATCAGCGAACCGACATCCTCCACTCTTCTGAAAGTGTAGCCTTCAAGGGTTTCAGAGGCGGAGGTCAAGCTCTTTTCGATGAGTCTTACCTTTTCCTCCGAGACAAAACCAGGAGGCAGGAGCCAGATCATCAGTTTTTCTTCTGGATCGTGGTAGATTGTCTGTCCGGAGACAAGATTGGTCTTTCCGCAATGGGGACATTCCCACAAGAACAGAGATCCGTCTTTGACCCGTGCTTTAAGCTCGGGTTCCTCCGCGGTGTTGATGCCGCTGTAGTATGTGACCTCATGCTTTTCCCCACAGGAAGAACAGGTGGCTAAAAGTTTGGTTGTCATTTATTTCCGTTTATCAATCCACACCCAAAACCGGTACATCAGCCATCCCCAGCAAAGGAATAGGACCACATGGATCCAGTAGGGGACGGAAGTCTTGTACACTCCTTCTTTCTCGATATTCTCAATGCCAGGGATGTCGGCATAGTAATATGCCCCAGCCCCGAAATCGTATCCCGGAACAAGTCCGAGGTTGTGCCCCATGATCCATAAGGCACAAATCAAAATGGCCACAACCACGAGGATCGTGACCACTTTGAAAGCTTTTTCCTTTCCTTTTCCCACTATTTGAAGAGGTCGAGAACGGGAACGTCAAAGACAACACCTGAGAGCAGGAACCAGACAGCTAAGAAAGTGAGGGCGATGTTGAAGGTCTGGCCTATGATGTAGAGCCAGAGGACCTTTCCGCCGTGCATCTGCTTGGTGAGCTCCTTGAAATTGGTGTCCAGGCCAATGCTTGTGAAGGCAAGAACAAAGCACCAGTTCTTGTACTGGTCCAAGACCTTGTTGATGGCGCTGACCTGGTCTCCTCCGAAGATAGGCTGGATCAGGAATGAGGCCACGAGCGAGGCCACGAAGAAACCGATGATGAACTTCGGGAAGCGGGTCCAGATCTCTCCGGCACCGACTTTCTTCTCAGTGGTCTTCTCGACTCTGGTGGCGAAGAATATAGCCACGAAGAAGGCGATGAATCCGATCAGGATGTTCTGGATGCTCTTGACAAGGACAGCGGCCTGCTCAGCCTCCGGTCCTAGGGCGTTACCAGCGAGGACCACCGCTCCGGTAGAGTCGACTGTTCCACCGATGAGGGCGCCACCCATCAGCTGGCTCATCCCGACCGCTTTGATGATCATAGGCTCGAACACCATCATAAGGATAGTGAATATGATCGAGATGGAGATAGCGATCGAGAGGTCGTCCTTCTTGGCTCCAGAGGCGGCTCCTGTGGCGATAGCTGCAGATGTTCCGCAGACGGAAGTCGCTGAAGCTAAGGTAATAACAAGAGGTTTGTTGTCAATCTTCAGGACCTTTGTACCGAGCCACCACATGAAGATGATGACGATCGGGGTGACGATCCATGCGATGCCGAGGCCGTAGAGTCCGAACTTGGCGATGTTGGAGAACAAGACGGAGAAGCCCATTATGACAAGTCCGGTCTTGATGTAGAACTCGGTCTTGATAGCAGGCTTGAGCCAGTCCGGAACACCGACCGTGTTAGAGATCAGCAGACCGATGAGAAGGGCCCAGAAAGCCCACTCAAGGTAACGGTTGAGAGTGAACTCGGCGCTGACAAAACGCACGACGAGGGCGATAACAAACAAGCAAAGGAAAGCCGGGATGTATTTCTTTACACTTTCTCCCTGGAGCTTGACTCCAATAGTGAATAAAGTACAAAGGACAACAACAGTCACGATCAGTTTGCGCCAGAATGCCCAGGCTCCCAGCTGTTCGGCCAGAGGAACAGCCTTGGTGGCAGCAGCCTCGCCGACAGCCCATGTGGAGAATTTAACCGCTGAAAAATCAAACGCTTTTGTCAGGACAGCGACGCAGGCGATCAGGATCACGATGAATCCGATCCAGACGGCTTGCCAGTCCTCTTTGCCCCAGAATGCGGGGACAGTCTTTTTGTTAGTCATTGTATGAGAACAAATTAAAAAAGTATAATCTTTTACTAATTTGCAAATATAGAAATATTCGGGAAATAAATCACAATTACAGCGAAGTCGAGAACAAAACCTCGAAATGGTTTTCTTCAAGATTCTTGATGTTCATCCGGTCGATGTTGTTCCAGTGGTTTCTGGCGTACCTGAAGCCAAACTTTGAGTCAAAGGGGAACCATAGGATGTTGCCGAGATTAAAGACCAGATCCACACCGCCGCTCCAAAGGGTCTCGGATCCAATTCCGTTTTTATTAATATGGAATTCGTTGTTCTGCTTGAACTTATAGTGTGCGAGGTCAAAAAACGGCGTGATGGAGAGATTCTTCACATAGACAAGAGGGCTTAGCCACGACCAATCCAGATTGAGAAGGGGAATCGAGTAGTCAAGGCTGAATTTCATCTTTTCAGGAGAGCATGAATTGCTGATCGAGCGAATGTTTGTCTCGGTGAATCCTCTAGGAAGAAATGATATTGGAGTCTCAGGGTAGCTGTAATCCATCCCACCCAATTCTTTTCCGAGCGTTGCTGTGATCCTTAGTCCTTGGTTGGCAAGCAAACCGGGAAGATACCCGTAGGTGTAAAGGTAGGCTGTGTTGCCAAACGATGCCCTGTGTCCAGGCTTGGTCCTGAGCCCGATCTCGGCTCCGATTCCGAGTCTTGGATAATCAAGAGACGGGGCTGTCTGCCTCACCACATATCCCCTTATAGAATAGTCTACTGTACCAATTGGAGAGAGATGGTCGGTGCCTAATGTTCCAATAACCTCGGGGGTTTCATCTTCTCCTTTTTTCTCGCGAAGGAGGATCTTGTCATTGTACAAGTCGTTGGTCATCCGGAACTTGACTTGCGGAATTAATCCACGGCTCACACCTCCTGAACTGAAATTTAAAGGAATATAAACCCTCAGATGTCCATCGAAATAAGGAGCATTCCTGCGGATTCCTTCTGTGAACACGGATTCTTTTTTCTTCTCGAAATCAACCTCTTGCACCCGCACCACGTCTTTTGCTGACCTGTCTCCAAAATCAGCGTACAGCTCGAAAACAGGGTACAGCCCTGAATAAGTGTATCTGATGTGGGCGGAGTGTCTCCACTTTTCCGTGAGGTCTGGATCTGTGTGTAACCCGTAACCAACGGTCCCATAACCATCTCCCACAAGATTCTGGAACACGGCGGTAGCACCCAAAGACGCGGTCTTATAGTACTCGTCCGAGCTTATACCCTCGATTTCATCATAATCGAAAAAAATGGGTGCCCAGGAATGGAAAACAGGCGTCAGTTTACGGTACCGGACGGGCTCCTTGAATTCTGTCTCTGAATAAGTTGTAAACTCATCCCAGGCATCTCCGGCCAGCTTTTTCTCTTGCGCGCTCAACGCGTCCGCCACGGGATACTTGTGGATGTCCTCGAAAGAGACAGTCTTCATTGGAAGGTCTTTCGCCGGCGTGGCATGGATCATCCATCCGTCGCGGTGGGCTTCAGGAGCGTCTGAAGGAGCGATTGTGCTGAAATACAGTGTGTCACATGAGTCGTTGAACGCAGGAGAGCTTATTCCATACCTTGTTGAGGTGACTTGCTTCAAGACGCCGGAATCTGTTTCCAGGAGGTAAAGCTCGTTGACACCAGTCCTATCGCATAGGAAGGTGATTCCCGAAGCCGAGCCACGAAGGATTGACAGTTCCACCGGCTTTGGTCCAAGAAGAAGATTAATGCCGGAAGTGACTTCATAGATTCCCATTCCATTATCCGACAGACCAGCTGCGAAAAGCTTGTCCCCAAACCAGGCGGTCTCCGTGAACTGAAGAGAATCCGGAGCCTGTATTTCCCTTTCCTTGGATCCGTCGCTGGAGCGGAGCAACACTATCTTGGATCCACCGGAAGGGGGATATTCCACAACGCTGACAAGATTGCCATCCGGCGAGGGCGCGGGGTTGAAATACTTTCCTTTTTTTGTGAGATCCCGGACTTTGGACGGGTTGGATGTCTCCACGTACCGGATCCTGGAATCGCCGGCAAGGCTCCATCTGGGATCCCTTGCTATTTCCGACCACCAAATCCTCTCTCCGACCTTGTCATAGGCCAACGGGCTTGTGTATGAGGCAAAAGACCGTGCTCTTTTCTCCTGTCCGTCATTTGAGAAACTGACAAGAGACCCAGTAACTGTCATACCGTTTTTCTTCGACCACAGATTCCCGTTATTGTCAATAACGGAGCCGGAATACTCCACATGCCTCCAAGGCTTTCCGGAGATTTGGACTGACGGCATAAAAGGTTCTCTTAGAGCAGCTTCCTTTGACCAGATGTCATGGTACTGTTCCTCAATTGCGCGGAAAGACTTCTTGATGTTCATCCCGCTCGCGTCTTTGACTGTTTTCCGCAGGAGAAAAAAGCCTCCTTTTCTGACCTTGGAAAAATATTCTTCCGTGAACAAGGGATCGCTGAAAAACACCCTCATTCCAGACACAAGCATGTAGCCAGCCCTGTAATGATCTGGTGTGTAGAACTTGTTCGAGCCTAAAGACCATTTCCAGAAATCTCTCCAGTCTCCACTGTCAAAGGCTGGGGCCATGTAAGTCAAGAATGAGCCCTGACGACCTCTTCCTGATTGAGTCATAGAAGTTTCCGTCACGACAGCATCTCCTTCCAGGAGGGTTGGTCCGGCGTATAAACCAGCTGCGGCACCAGCAAAAATTTCCCCAGTCAAGATTGAGAATATCCTGTTACGTCCGCCTGCTCCGGCCTGCATCTGGGAAGCGTGCCTTCCCTCATGTATGGCGAGCATCTTTTCCCATCGGATTGGCGTTGGAGCGTAAGGATCCAGGTTTGTGTAGATGTCCATTCTTTTCGGAGCCCAGGCGACGGAAGCGTTGGCAACAGGGTAGAAACTATGCAGCACGACAGGCATCCGAGACTTGTAATATTCACCAATCTTCATTCCAGAAGACCAGCTTACCGCCGTTCTTGTTTTTTCCAACCATGAACCATAGACCTTCGCGAGGGAATCTTCACCGACAGGGAATATGATTCGGAAATTCGGGGTGTCCATTTTCATCCACCGGACGCTTCCCGGGTCGCTTCCTGTAAGAGAAAACTGTGCCTTGAGCGACAGGCAGGAGAGGAACAGAAAAAATATGAGCGTGAGTCTTTTCATTTGTGGTACGAAGATAAAGAATTATGATAAGTTTTCAGTAAATTTGTAAGAATATAAAGTTTGACCGGAGATGAGAATCAGCTTCCTGAACATATTTTCGTCCATTGCTGTTCTTGCTGTCCTCGCCTCTTGCGGCGGGAGGAACACCTCGCGTCCTTCTGGACAAAAGTCAGCCGCTCTTTCCTTGGAGTTGAGGCAGTTCCCTCCGGCTCCCAGGGTTCCCTCCATGATAACTAGCCCTCAAGAGATTAACGCTTACATAGTGGACAAGTTCTGGGACGAGTTTCTGGACAAGGCCTACAGATGTGACTCTTCGGTGGTCAACGGGGTCGCGGCGGATGATGTCGAATCCGCTCTCGGGCGCTACGTCACTATTCTCGAAAACTACTGTGAAAGAGGTCTGGCGACACGTTCTGTGGAGTCTTTCTTTAAGAAAATCAGCGGTTTCCAAGAAGCTAATCCCTCTTCAAACGTGTTCGGGTTTTTCGAGAAAATGGTTGAGAAATACCTTTACGACCCGAACTCACCCGTGAGAGACGAGGACCTGTACGAACCTTATGTCAGAGGTCTCTCCACTTCCGGGTTTGTCGACGAGGGTTTGCGCCAAGCATATTCCAGGGACGCTCAGATGTGTTCTTTGAACCGAGTCGGGACCAAAGCCACGGACATCAAGTTCACCACCCTTGGCGGTAAAAAGCGGTCTTTGTCTGGCGTAAAGGCCGACTACACCCTTTTGTTTTTCTCCAATCCTGGATGTCCGGCTTGCGAGGATGTCATCAGGAAGATATCCGCCAGCGGCAGGATCAGCGACTTGATTTCTTCAGGAAGACTCGCTGTCGTCAATCTTTACATTGACTTGGAGATCGACAAATGGAGGGCGATGGCATCTGATTATCCCAAAACATGGATCAGCGGCTACGATCAAGACTACATCATACGTAAAGACCTGACCTACAACGTCAGGGCTATTCCATCGCTTTACATTCTCGACGAGGATAAGACCGTTCTGATGAAGGATGCCCCGATCGAGAAAGTTATTCCTTTTCTTGAGAATATTTAAATAACGCCATATATGAAAGTGACAAAAGAAACTTGGGGCACCAGCCCTTGTGGGAAGGAAATATTCCTTTACACCATAGTGAATGAAAGCGGAGCTTTTGTGCGGCTTTCCAGTGTCGGAGCCGGAATAGTCAGCATCGTTGTGCCTGACAAAGACGGCAAGAAAGCTGATGTGGTCCTTGGCTATCCCGAGTCAAAGAGTTACTTCGCGGATGGTCCTTGTGCCGGAAAGTGCCCTGGAAGATACGCTAACCGTATAGCCCGTGGCAAGTTCACTCTTGAAGGTGTCGAGTACACTCTTCCCATCAACAATGGCCCCAATCACCTCCATGGAGGCCCTGAAGGTTTCCAGAACCAGGTCTGGGACAGCCGTATAGTGGATGACGCTGTAGAGTTCATGTATTTTTCCGAGGATGGCGAGGCTGGTTATCCTGGCAATCTCAAAGTTGTCGCCCGTTATGAATGGGGCGATGACAATGCCCTCAAGCTTTACCTGACGGCCCGTACGGACAAGACCACGGTCGTGAATCTCACCAACCACGCTTATTTCAACCTCAACGGCGAAGGTAACGGAAACATTCTTGACCACGAGCTCAAACTCAACTCTTCTGTGTATCTTCCGACAGATGAGACTCTTATTCCTCTCGGGGATGCGGATCCTGTGGCTGGTACTCCGATGGACTTCCTTGAATTCAAGAGAATAGGAGCGGAAATCAACGAGGACTTCCCCGCGCTGAAGTACGGCAAAGGTTACGACAACTGCTGGATGATAGACGGTTATGAGCCCGGTCAGCTCCAGTCTGCCGCCAAATTGTATTCACCACAAAGCGGACGCCTGCTGGAAGTCCTGACGACTCAGCCTGCTGTTCAAGTCTACACCGGTAACTGGCTTGCTGGTTGTCCGGCCGGCAAGTGTGGGAGGAGCTATTTCGACTATGAGGGCGTTGCGATCGAGTGCCAACACTGCCCGGATTCTCCAAATAAACCTGAGTTCCCTTCGACGCGGCTTGATCCAGACGGACAGTATGAAGAGGCGATAATCTGGCAATTCTCTGTGGTATGAAGCAATATCTTGACTTGCTACAAAGGATAATGGACACTGGTGTGGTCAAGCATGACCGCACCGGGGTGGGAACCAAATCCGTATTTGGCCATCAGATGAGATTCGACCTTTCTGAAGGATTCCCTCTTCTAACAACAAAGAAAGTCCATTTAAAATCAATTATTTACGAGCTCCTATGGTTTATTGCTGGAGACACTAACATCAAGTATCTCAAAGACCATGGAGTGTCGATTTGGGATGAGTGGGCAGACGAGAACGGTGATTTGGGTCCGGTCTATGGCCATCAGTGGCGTTCCTGGCCTTCCCCGGACGGAAGGACTATCGACCAGCTCAGCCAGGTGATCGACACAATCAAGCGTAATCCGGACTCGAGAAGGATCCTTGTCTCGGCATGGAATCCCGGAGAGGTTGACAAGATGGCCCTGCCACCCTGCCACTGCCT
>ONUG01000118.1:0-6325 GCA_900320965.1 uncultured Bacteroidales bacterium
CGGTAGCCACCTTTTCGTCAGATGAACTCCACTCCACGGTCTTCTCCGTCGCGTTCTCAGGAGCTAATGTCGCTACCAGAGTAACTTCCTCTCCTTCAACGAGTCCGGTCTCTTCCTTGTCCAAGGTCACTCCGGTTACAGGGATTTTTTTAGCTTCGACTGTCACGGCGCACGTCGCGGTCTTTCCGCCGTCGGCCGTGGAAACTGTAATGGTTGTAGTTCCAGGCTTGAGTGCTGTCACCTTCCCATCCGACACCGAGGCCACACCTGCGTCAGAAGACGACCAGTTGACGGCTTTGTTTGTCGCGTTGCTTGGGGAGACAGTGGCGGTGAGCGTCTCGCTATCACCTTCCGTCAAGGGAAGAGTGGACTTGCTGATGCTAACACCTGTCACGGCGATAGTGGTCGGGGGAGGTGTAACAGGGGTGTCCGGGGTGTCAGCCTCTTCCGGCTTGCAGGAAATCATCATAAAGGAAAACAATGCGGCCGTTATCACCGCAATAGAGACCCAAAATAGTTTTTTCGTATTCATAATATATTGATAATTAGCAACTTACCCCCACCTACTAGAAAACGTTCTGAGGAGGGCAATCCGCCGAATTGACGGTCTGAATTTTTGAGGTGGGGACCATCATTTACAAATATATAAAAAAAGATAAAACGGAATACTTTTTGGCAAAAAAGAATTCCGTTTCCTTTAAAATGATGACAATGACCGTATTAATACCGGTTTAGGGGACGGCCGGCGGTCATGTAGTGGACCTTCTGGCGGACAGAGGCGAGAACAGCTTCGTACTCGGCCTTGCCCTCCTCCGTGACTCCGTTCACCACATCAGCGTACTTAGCTACGGCGTTAAGCACCGTGTCTATGAGCTCGACAATGTCAACCATATCCTTTTCGACAAAGCCGCGGGAAGTGATGGCCGGTGTGCCGATCCTGACTCCAGAGGTCTTGAACGGGCTGCGGGAATCGAACGGTACCATGTTCTTGTTCAGCGTGATCTCCGCTTTCTCAAGCTCCTTCTCGGCCATACGACCTGTAACCTCAGGGAACTTTGTCCTCAAGTCAATCAGCATCAGGTGGTTATCGGTTCCGCCAGAGACGACTTTGTATCCCTTCTTGACGAATTCTTCAGCCATCTTTTTGGCGTTGGTCATCACCTGTTTCTGGTACTCGACAAACTCTGGCTGCATCGCCTCGTAGAATGCCACAGCCTTGGCGGCGATGACGTGCTCAAGAGGACCACCCTGGACGCCGGGGAAGACGCTGGAGTTGAGGATAGCGCTCATCTTCTTCACTTCACCCTTTGGAGTCGTGAGGCCCCAAGGATTGTCGAAGTCCTTGCCCATCAGGATAATACCGCCACGGGGACCGCGGAGGGTCTTGTGGGTGGTGGAAGTCACGATGTGGGCATATTCGACAGGATTCTTCAACAGTCCGGCGGCGATAAGTCCGGCGGTGTGAGCCATGTCGATCCAAAGGAGGGCACCGACCTTGTCAGCTATAGCGCGCATTCTCTCGTAGTCCCACTCGCGGGAATATGCGGAGGCTCCTCCGATGATGAGCTTCGGCTTGCACTCGAGGGCGATCTGCTCCATCTTGTCGTAATCGACCATCCCGGTCTCCTCGTTAAGGCCGTAAGCTACGGCGTGGTAGAGAATACCGGAAGCATTGACGGGGGAGCCGTGGGTAAGGTGGCCTCCCTGGGAGAGGTCGAGACCCATGAATGTGTCGCCAGGTTTGAGACAGGCCATGATCACGGCCATGTTCGCCTGCGCCCCTGAGTGAGGCTGCACGTTGGCGTACTCCGCGTTATAGATCTTTTTTAGACGCTCAATGGCCAGATTCTCGATTTGGTCAACTACCTGGCATCCGCCGTAGTACCTTTTTCCAGGGTATCCCTCCGCATATTTGTTGGTGCAGATGGAACCCATGGCCTCGAGGACATAGTCGCTCACATAATTCTCAGACGCAATCAATTCAAGTCCGGAAGACTGCCTTTCCTTCTCATTCCTAATCAGATCGAAGATCTGTAGATCCTGTTTCATATAAGTCGAGTTAGAGTTGTTTTAGTGTTCTCTAATTAGCAAATATACGATTAAAAATCCATTTTTACTATATTTGTAGAGAATGAAACGTACAGATAAGATACTTTTGCTTGCAGCCCTCTCATTGGTGCTTTGTTCTTGCCTTCAAAAAGGATACACTATCAAGGGAAACATCATTGATTTGGATGAGGGCAACATCAATCTGCTGGATATCTCCGGCCATGTCATTTCCTCGACGGATGTAGTGGGCGGGAAGTTCACTTTCAAGGGGAAGGTGGACGCGCCTTGCCTTGTATATATCAACAATGTCCTGGGAGTGAAGTATCCCATTGATATTCCGGTACTTCTGGAGAATGCCACTATCTATGTCAAAGGGGATGCCAGGATCAGCCATATAGACATCACCGGGACCAAGGCGAACGAGAACATGGTTCGGTTCAAGATGCGCAAGGATCAGCTTCCGGCGGGGAACACAGATGCTTACCTGGGTCTTGTCAAGGAGACTTTTGAAGAGAATAGCGACAATCTTCTCGGAGCGATGCTCATATCCAACCTCTATGGCCTCGTCAGCGACAAGGAGTTGCTGGATTATTGCGGCAGACTTCCCTCGGAGTTCCATGATAATCTATATGTGGAGCATTATCGCAAAGTGGCCCAGGCAAGGGTGGACTCCGAGGTGGGAACGATGTTTAAGGATTTTGAAATGCTTGCTTCTGACAGCCTTAAGGTCAGTCTTGGTGACGTGGTCAGAGCTCACGAAGCGACAGTCGTCCTGTTCTGGGCAAGCTGGGCCCGGGACGCCTCCATCGTTATACCGGAAATAACCGAAGGTTGTCTTCCTTACCGCGATTTGGGACTTGAGATGTTCAATGTTTCCCTTGACAGTGACATGACTAAATTCACGGAGTGCGAGAAGGATTTCGGATTATTCGGCCTTAGTTTCAACAACGGCCCCGAGGTCGGGGATAAGGCCTCCTCTCTTTATGGTTTCGAGGGACTCCCCAGGGTTGTCCTTATTGATAGGGGAGGAACCATTGTTGCCAGGGGACGCTCTTTCGCGGATCTGGCTCCATCTCTTAAGTCATTGTTTGATCATTGATTCCACAAATGAAAAAGAAGTATCAGGGAATAATCCTGTTCTCAGCCATGGCTGTTGTCCTGATCCTCAAACTTGGGGTGATCAGGAAACTTTTCGAGCTTTCGCTATGGCCGGATATGAACTTTTACTTGAACCTTGGTCTTCAGCCGGGTGTAGCTCTTCCTGTGCTTGGCAGCATCCTTACCCAGATTTCGGGAATTCCGGTGCTGGGTGTCGCCCTTGTCCTATTGAGCCTCTGGTGCCTGACGTTGGCCGTCAAGAAAATACATGGAGAGGGGAACGCTCACTTTCTCCCGGCCGTCGCCGCGTTCCTGTTCATAGCCGGCTTTGATTATTCTCTTTACACTTTCAGGAGTCAGGGTTTACTGTTCTCCCAGACTCTGGGCCTGTCATTCGCCTCTTTGGGAATCCTCGGATGGCTCAAGCTGAAGTCCTCCAGGCTGGCGTTTGTATATCCATTTCTTCTGGCAGTGGGAGGGTATCCATTGATCGGGGCATACGCTGTCCTGGCCCTTGTCTCGGTCTTCGTTGACTCGCTTGTCTCTAAGAAATGGCTTCCCGCGGGACTCGCACTAGTAGCCGGCGTTTGTATTCCTCTTGTGTATTCACATTTTGTGTTCACCCACATTGACACTCGCTACACCTTCCTCGCCGGACTGCCCTACATGGATTTTGTCGACAACCACCGCCGGTTCATCCCTCTGGCTGTGGCCATGATATTCGTCGCCATACTGCCGGTTATCCAGTCGAGCAAAGCTCCGAAAGTTCCTTTCCTCCCGGTCTTGACGGTGTTGATTTTCCTTATTGGGGTGTTCCCGTACTGGAACCGGAATTTCCACATTGAGATAGGCATGCAACATGCCATCGAGAAGAATAACTGGGACAAGGCCTTGAGACTATGCCGCAAGACTGACAAGCCGACCAGGATAATAGTTATGTACAGGAATATAGCCCTTGTCAATAAAGGGCTCCTGTGCGATGAGATGTTCACCTTCCCCAACGAGTCGGTCGGGATCGACACCCCTGCCCAGATCTCTCAGACCGAGGTTTGTGGCCCTGTGGTGTTCTTCTACAATGGCTTGATCAATTATAGCACCCGTTGGTCATGGGAGATGTCGATGATGTTCCAGCGTACCCTTGAGCGCTACAAGTACCAGGCGAAGGTCGCACTTTTCACCGGACAGGAGAATCCCGCGTTGGTTGAGAGATATCTTGACATAATCGACCGTAATCTTTATCAGCGGAAATGGGTACGGAAATACCGCTCGATGTTGGAAGATCCGTCTCTTCTGGCTTCGGATCCCGAGTACAAGATGTTCAAGGCATTGGATAACTTCGAGGAAGTCAAATACATGAGCAGCGCTGTGGTCGAGAACACTGTCCTGAACCATTTCATGCTTCAGGAACATCCTGAAGGAGTGATGCTTGACGAGAGTCTCGCGGCATCAATGACAGCGAAAGACATGGACATGTTCTGGTATTTCTATGACATCCTCCTAGCCAGCGGAAGGAGGATTCCCACGCATGTCGGTGAGGCCGCTATCCTGTTCGCTTATATCGGCAAGAACCAGGCTGAGATTGATGCCGTCGCAAGGGATCTCGGCGGACCGGATACTCCGGTGGTCAGACGTTTCATTGATTTCAGTTCCAAGGCTTCCGCGGGTGATGAGAAGGCTTGCCGGGAGAAGTTCGGGGACACATACTGGTACTATATTTATTTCGTCAAATCCATCACAACTGACTGACAATGAGGAAAAGAATTCTTGCGGCCATGGTTTTGCCGCTCATCGCGTTCATCAGTTGCGTTTCTCCGCGGGACTGTTCTGAGAGTGAGGAAGAAGCCTCGATTTATCCTGACTATTCTGGTGTTGTCCTTCCACCAAATATATCCCCTTTGGATTTCCGTATCCAAAATGAAGGCAAAAAGTTCGTCACCACCATAACTGGTGAGAATGGTGGCCAGATCGTGTCCAAGGGTAGGGAAGTCAAACTGCCTCTTAAAAAATGGAAAGCGTTGCTTAAGGCTAACGCTGGGGCCGGACTGACTTATACCATTACTATTAAGAAAGACGGTAAATGGTTCACTCTTAAGAGTTTCCATAGCGATGTCGCTCTGGAGCCCATAGATGAGTTCTTGACCTACAGGCTTCTCGCGCCATCCTATGAGTTCTACACGGCGTTCTCTATCCGGCAGAGGAATCTGTCCACTGGTAAGGATTGGGAGGTCTATAACAACAGGATGCATTATAATCCGAAAGAGCAGCAGTGTATGAACTGCCATCAGTTCCAGAACTACCATACCGATAACTGGCAGATGCACATCCGGCAGGTAATGGGCGGGACTTTGATCATTACTGGTGACGATTTCAAGAAGGTGAATCTCAAAACTGAGTCCACTATTTCAGCTGGGGTTTATCCTGCCTGGCATCCTGAGGAGAGGCTGATTGTTTATTCAGTCAACAGGACAAGACAATTCTTCCACGAGAAGAATATCCAGAAGCTTGAGGTTCAAGATCCTGTCTCAGATCTGATTCTTTATGACATTGACAGCAACGAGGTCAGTATGGTGTCTGCGGACACTCTGGCTTTCGAGACTTTCCCAACCTGGTCTCCCGACGGAAAGACCTTGTACTATTCCTCGGCCAGACAGCCGGAAATAGCTCTTCTTCCGAGCGATAGCATCGCTGTGTGTTTCGACAAGATCCATTATGACCTTATGAGCAGGCAGTTTGATCTCCAGACCAAGTCTTTCGGTCCTGAGAAACTCGTTTTTGACGCCAAATCCAGTGAGATGAGCGCGATGGAGCCTCGTGTGTCCCCGGACGGGCGTTATCTTCTGTTCTCGTATGGGCGATATGGTACTTTCCATATCTGGCATCGTGACAGCGATCTCTGGGTGAAAGACCTACAGACAGGGGAGTCCAAAGCTTTGGAGCCGGCCAACAGTCCCGACGCTGACAGCTTCCACAATTGGTCTTCCAACGGGCGTTGGATAGTCTACACCTCCCGTAGGGATGACGGTCTCTTCACCAGGGTATATTTCAGCTATTTCGACAAGGACGGCAATGCCCACAAGCCTGTGATGCTCCCGATGCGGGATCTTTCCGGGCGTTCAGATGAGGTCTATTCCTATAATGTCCCGGAATTCACTGTGGAGCCGATACGGCAGTCAGTCAG
>ONUG01000118.1:6341-13487 GCA_900320965.1 uncultured Bacteroidales bacterium
CTGTGACAGGGATAGGGAACACGGTGGTGTAACCGGTGGCGTCATATACCCAGTCCGAAGCTACGATGGCGTGCTTCACTCCCTCGAATTTGTCCTCATCGGGCTCGGTGTAGGTTCCGAAACGGACCTGGTCACCGCGGCGTCCCATGGTCTCCCAAATCTCCTCGCGGAGCTTCTCGTCAAGGATGTCCTTGATTGTGATGTCGGTAAGCGGCTCGACACCGACCCTGGCGCGGACCTGGTTGACAAGATCCATGGCCTTATCCTTATTGCCAAGACGATACTGGGCCTCGGCGGCGAGGAGGAGCATGTCAGCGTAACGGAAGATCACGCGGTCGGCGTTAAAGTAGTTCTGACCGGAGGTAGTCGGGTCATACTCATACTTCTTGATACGAACGCCAGCCCATTTGACGAGGTACAGTCCCCAAGGATCGCTGTAGTCATCGGTGGAGAAGTCGTTGCGGGCCTCATAGCCGATGTAGATTCCCTCAGGATACTTGTCCTCGGAAACACCTGCGTTCACGATGACACCATTGACTGAGCAAGGACCGTTGAAGAAGGAGATGTCGAAACGAGGGTCGTCGCACTCGAAAGTAGCGGCAGACAGGTTGTTCTTGTCGACGTTCTCCTTATAGTTGAACACGTTCAGAGCGTGTACGGTCGCTGCTGTTCCGTTCCAGGAAGAGAAGCCGATGGTCTTTGCGTGATTGTAGTGGAGGGAACGGGTAACCTGGGTGTCAGAAGTACGGTGTACATTGTCATCCATAGGTTCTACGAAGATGTTCTCCTTGGAGGACTCGTTACCGGTCTTGAAGTTGTCCTTGAAGCTGGCGGCAAGTTCATAGCCTTCGGCCTTGATCTGCTCCTGGCAATAAATCACGGTCTCCCAAGCGTTCATGGTCTTTCCGTTGATGGTGATGTTCTGAGACTTACCAGCAGCGGTCACACCGGGCTCAACCTTGGCGATTCCACCGGTGAACTGTCCCTGGTTCCAGTTGTCCTGTGAGAAGACAGCTGCGTTGATGGCAAGGCGGGCCATCATAGCATAGGCGACAGCCTTGGTCATACGGGCGTAGTACTCGCTGTTGGAATCCTGGCTCTTTGCTGAAGGCAGCAGAGGGATGATTTCGGCGATTTCATCACGGACAAATCCGTAGGCCTCACTGCGGGATGCCTGCTTCACATCACCGATACCGGCGTCAGGAGAGGTGACGATCGGAATCCTTCCGAAGAAGTCGACCAGCCACATGTAGTAGAAGGCACGGATTCCGCGGACCTCAGCGATGTAAGCGTCAACGACTGCGGGATCAAGCGAATTCAGGGTCTTGATCTCCTCAAGCTTCTTCAAAGAAGAGTTGCAGAGAGCGATATCGGAATATGAATCGTTCCAGAGGTTGCGGATGTAGTCCGTGGAAGGATCCCACCTGTGAAGGAAGGCGTTCTGGTGCTTTCCACCATCGACCCAGTCACCCTGGCGTCCCGGAAGGAAAAGCACGTCGGCGGTAAACTCCGACATATAGTTGAAGTTGTCGTCACCACCCTTGAAACGGCTGTTGAGTTTGTTGTATAAGCTCGCGACAGTGTTGACATACACGAGCGTGGCGCTCTTGTATGCCTCGCCTTCGTCGAATTTGCTCAGAGGAGTCTCATCGAGTGAGCAACCGGACATAAAGAAAGTCAGGGCAAGAACAGCTGCACTATAGAGTAATTTCTTCATGATATTCTATATTAATGTCGTTCTTTAGAATTTGACCGAAAGCATAGCGGTGTAAGTGCGCATGATCGGGAACACGTTGTTGTCGATACCGCCACCGATGCTCATGTTGTTGAGGATCGGGGTCAGGCCGGTGTAGCCGGTGAATGTAAAGACATTGTTGCAGGAGAGAGCGAACCTGAGGCCCTTGATGTTCTTAAGACCAAGTTTGCTGGCCGGGAGGTTGTAGCCGAGGGTGATGTACTCGATGTTCACATAGTCACCCTTCTCAAGCCAGTAGGATGTGTGCTGGGCGTTGTAGACGCCGAGCTCCTCAGCGGATTTAAGGACGTTGTAGGTCGGGAAGGCGCCAAGGTTCGACAGACGCAGGCTTGTGAAGTTGTAGATGTGATGTCCGAAACCACCGTTCATCTGGGTCGAGAGATCCCAGTTCTTGAAGCGGAATGTTCCACCGAGGCTGGCGAACACCTTAGGAGTAGCCTGGCCGAGGAACTCGCGGTCACCTTCGTCATCAAGGGTGATACCACCGTCACCATTGACATCCTTGACCTGATAGGTCTTCTTGCCGGTGTCATCAGTCTTGAAACCGTCATGGACGGGGAGGCGGAAGATGTTGACAGGATAACCTTCAGTCATGTACACGACGTTGGTGTTGGAAGTCAGACCGTTACAGCTTGCGCTTGAGAGAGCGATGTACTTTGAAGTGGTCAGGTCCTGTCCCTGGTAAGTGCCGGACAGGCTGACGAGCTTGTTCTTCTGGAAGGCGACATTGCCCTGGATGGTGAGACCCATATCTTTTTTCTCGATAGGAGCCACGTGGAATCCGAACTCGATACCGTTGTTGCTCATCTCACCCATATTGGCGAGGAGGCTGGTGTAGGTGAACGGAGGGACAGGAACCTGATAGGTGTAGAGCAGGTCCTTGGTCGTGGACATATAGGCGTCGATGGTACCGCTGAACCTGCCGCGCCACATCGAGAAGTCGATACCTGCGTCGAAGGTGTACTTGGTCTCCCACTTCAGGTCAGGATTCGGGTTGGAATCGAGAGCATAGGTGGTGACGGTGGCACCGTTGTAAGTAGTGGTTCCGCTGGGGGCCATGAGAGAGAGAGACCTGTAAGGGCTGATAGCGTCCTGGTTACCGGTGACACCGTAACCGACGCGGACCTTAAGGTTGTTGAACAACTTCTGGTTCTTCATGAAACCTTCATTGCTGACGATCCATGCCACGGAAGCTGAAGGGAAGAAGCCCCACTTGTGGTTGGCTCCAAGCTTGGAGGAACCATCAGCACGGGCGTTGAGGGTGATGACATAACGGTCATTGAACATATAGTTCAGACGGCCCATATAAGACATCAAGGTGTACTCAGTAGCAGAAGTCTGGACATCGCCCCACTTGACGGTTGAACCAGCCTGCATATTGTTGAACGTGAAGTAATCGGTCTCGAAACCGGTTGACTTGGCGTAGTTGTACCAATAATTGTACCTCTGTGCCTCGGTAAGAGCGAGGGCGCTGATGGCGTGCTTGCCAAGGGTCTTGCTGTAAGAGAGCTGGAAGCTGGCCATCTTGTTGGTGTTCAAGTTGGTCGAGTTGTTAGCTTCACCACGGGCGACCCTATAACTCTTCACATCGTGAGGGAAGTAGTTACGATTGAGGCGGTTGGCGTAGTTGAAAGATCCGAAGACGCTGGCGGTCAGGCCATCGATGATCTTGTAGGTGATACGACCACTTGTGACGACACGGTAGACATTCTCCTTATGGATATAATCAAGGTAGTCTCCGGGGTGGGTGATGGTCTCGGCATTGGGGTCGTAGTCCCAAAGGCCGGTGGTTGTGTTACGGTGACCAGGGAATGTGGGGTTGTAGGCGGCGGCGCCGGTGAAGATACCGGTGTCGATCCAATCCTTATCCATAAGGGAAGCCATGACATTCATCTCGAGGATGAGCTTGTCATTCAGTCCCTTCTGGCTGGCGGACATACGGACCATATAGTTGGTGTTACCCGCATTCTTGACCACATTGTCACGCTGCCTGATACCGAGGGAAGCGTTGAGGTTGGACTTGCTGTTGCCAGAGGTGAAGGACAGGTTGTGGTTGTTCTGGGTCACCATGTCATTCATGATCCAGTCCATCCAGTAGGTGTCGTCACCCATGTCGAGGCCAGCTCCACCGAACTTGCCGGTGTTGAGGGCCCTGTACTCGCTGGCGTTGAGAACCTGAAGCTTCTTGTAGGGATTGGAGATACCGAACTGGCCGCGATACTCGATCTGGGAACGTCCCTCACGACCCTTCTTGGTAGTGACGACGATAACACCAGCGGCACCACGGGAACCGTACTGAGCGGTCTCGGAAGCGTCCTTCAGAACAGTGATTTCCTGGATGTCATCAGGAGAGAGTGAGAAGAGCATTCCCACATCGCCGAAGACACCGTCCATGATCACGAGAGGAGAGTTACCTCCAGAAAGTGATGTGGTACCACGGAGACGGATCGTAGGCTCATCCTGGACGTTACCACCATTGGAGGAGATGACGAGTCCGGGAACCTTACCACGGATAGCGTCGACCGCTGTGGAGATGTAACCGGTGTTCATGTTCTCTTCGGTGACACGGTCAACAGCACCGGTGATGGTGCGCTTGTTACCGACCGCGTAACCGACGACAACAGTTTCATCGAGAACGGTGTTCTCTTCAACGAGGACGACATCGATGACTCGTTTGCCGTCAATCAGGATCTCCTGCTCCTGGTATCCTATGCATGAGACCGCAAGGACAGGATTAGGATGCGTGTAGTTGAAGGAGTACTTTCCATCGGCACCTGTGGAAGTACCTATGGAAGTCCCTTTGATCATGACAGTCACACCCGGAACGGGCGAACCATCTTCACCTGTTACGGTTCCGCTGATGCTTTTCTGCTGCGCCATGGCGGACAGACTGCCCAGAAGGCAAAAAGCAGCGAGAAGCATCGCTTTAAGCGAAAGAGATTTGGACATAATTTTTTAAATTTGTGTATAAATAGTGATTAGGTGTCAAAAGGACAAAATGTGTAATATTTTGACTAATATAGCGTATTATTTGGATATTTCAAACTTTTTCTTTCAAATTCCAACTTTTGGGGTAGTTAAAAGTTGGAATGTTCAATCTCAAATCGTTTTTTTACTTATAGTTGGTAGGCAAGCATCAAAATGAATAGGAAGCTTTTAAACATAGAACTGGGAAGGTTGAATCCTGCGGATTACTCTTCGCAACCATCTAGCGGGATAGTAGTCGTCCTTGATAACATCCGCAGTGCCCACAATGTCGGCTCTGCCTTCCGCACGTGTGACTCATTCAAGGCTGATAGGCTGTTTCTTTGCGGGATCTGTGCCACACCGCCATCAGCTGAGATACGTAAATCCGCTCTTGGCGCTGAAGAAAGCGTTCCTTGGGAATACGCCAAAGACACGCTTGAAGTGGTGTCCAGGCTTCGTGAAGAGGGATATACTGTGGTCAGTGTCGAACAGACGGTGGCCTCCGTCAGTTTGGAGAAATTCAAGCCTTGGGCCGGCCCTTCGGAAGGCTCAGGGACCGAAAAGTATGCGTTGATATTCGGAAACGAGGTGGATGGAGTCAGCCAGGAGGTTGTGGACGCCTCGGATTTCTCCTTGGAGATCCCGCAATTCGGGACTAAACACTCCTTGAATGTCTCGGTCGCGGTCGGTGTCGTCCTGTGGCACTTCACTAATGCCAGACTTACTTCTCAAGCCATTCCAGAAAGTCATCACCGCGCGAACGGCTGACGGTAAGGTCGGGCTCAGGACCGATATTCCTCGATGGAGTCACTTTTGAGACTATCTTTAGTCTCCCGCCAAGGAGCTTGGTGACTGACTCGACTGCATCTTTCGAGATGATGCAACTTCTTGATATCCTGAAAAAACGCTCTGGATCAAGTCCGGTGATTATGCTGTCCATCGTGCTGTCGACGATGTAGACGGTGCCGTCCTTTGTGACGGCATGGTTGTTTTTGTCTTCCGAGTAGAAGAATGCCACGTCGTAGGTTTTGACAGGCACTATCATGTCGTTGATGTGGACCAGGAAGCGTTCCTTGTATTCTTTCCCGTGCCTGGTCTTATCAAGGGCGGCGAGGATCCTCTCAACGTCCGTCCCTTCCAGTCCGGAGGCATGTCGGCAGCGCTCCACGGCCCTTCCAAGAGCTGCTTGGTCTATCGGTTTGAGAAGGTAGTCGACACTTCCTGCCTCGAAAGCCTTGATGGCGTAGTTGTCGTAGGCGGTAGTCATCACGACATTAGCCTTCACTTCTACCTGTCGGAATATCTCAAAGCATTCTCCGTCAGATAGTTCCACATCCATGAATATTGTGTCGACAGCTTCCGGACTGGCCTTTAGCCATGCGACCGAGTCGCTGACGGAACCAAGCTCGGCGACAACCTCGATGTCGGGGAAATTGTTCTCCAACAGCTTCTCAAGGCTCCTGCGGGCCATGATCTCGTCTTCTATAATCAATACTCTCATAGCAGAGGTAGTTTGACAGTGTAGTGATCCTCTCCGGAGGATATCTCTATCCCTCGGTCGGAACGCGCTTTGTATTGTTCCCTGATGTAATTGAGGCCGAGCCCGCTGGATTGTGAAGGGGTCAACCTGGGGATAATATTGTTCGTGACCGTAAGTGTCTGGCCATCAGAAGAGATTGACACAAGCAGAGGCTTGTCGGGACTGACGGCGTTGTGCTTTGTGGCATTCTCCACCAGCAGCTGGACTGAACATGGTATGACGGATTTCCTCAGGTCATCTTCCGGGATGGACACTTCCACGCTGAATCCCTCTTGGAAGCGCACTTTGAGGAGGTCGCTGTACATCTCGACGTAAGTCATCTCATCCCGGAGGGACACGGTGCTCTCATCCTCGTTCTTGAGCATGTAGCGGTAAAGTCCGGCCAGTTTGTGGATATAGGTGCTTGCTTCCTTGTCCTTGCCGTCCAGCACCAGGGCGTCAAGAATATTCAAGGAATTGAAAAGGAAGTGCGGGTTGACTTGCTGCTTGAGGTTGAGGTACTGGAACTTGGCCAGATCCGCCCTGCTTTTTTCCCTTTCTGCCTCTCTTCGGGCGGAGCGGGCATATTCGATCATGTAGATGACCGAGTAGATCAGGATGGCGGACATGATGGCCACTGACCCGAGGAGAAACTCCCCGTTGAATATCGTCGACCTGAACAATCTGATAAGGTACCTCAGCACGAGCACGATGGCGATGGCTATCACGAGCCATGTTATCTCCATCGGGGTCACTTTGTGATCGGATCTGGAACGGGATGAGTACTGCTTGAGGAAGAGAATGAGTGCCCATCCGATTGTCTCGGTCGTGATGAAGGTCGCGATGGCGGGGGACAGAAGTGGGTGGCTTATGAATATGTTCACGAAGGCGGCGATGCCTTTCC
>ONUG01000034.1 GCA_900320965.1 uncultured Bacteroidales bacterium
GGATGGAGCATGGTACGATAGACGCTGGTGTAGAAGGTTTCCCTTAGCGTCTTGTCGTCGCTGTCGAGGGAATATGCTCCCAGAGCTTTCTCCCAAATGATCTCGGCTTCAGATAGGACTGTGTCGAAGTTCTTGCCGTCCAGCTCATTAAGGTTCTTCAGTGCTCCGTCAGTGCCTACTCCAGACACGGCGACTTTTATCTCAAGTTGTAACGGCCCTTCGACTTCGCTCAGGGACCGTTCTGTTGCGCTCAGGGGCCGTGTGGTCGCATTCAGAGAGCCTTCCGTCTCTAATTCTTTGCGGATAATGTAGGGTGACGAATCACCATCAAAACGGGCGACCACCTGGAGCTTCTTACCCCAGGCCTCCAGGGAGCTGCGGAACCGTTTGGTGTTGTAGATGACCGGCTCACCGTTCTGGAGGATTGTTAAGTCTTTTATCGGCTGTGAGAAACGGGCTGCGAAATAGACGTAACGTCCTGGGTTCCAGCCAGCCACAACCTTGCTTCCGATAATGGTGTATTCGTCCAAAAGCGTGACCGTGGACCACTCGCAGTCCCATTTGAGGGTGTGGTCAAGGTCTATCATGACATAGGCTCCCTCTTTTTCCGGATAAGTGAACTTGAAAATTCCCGAGCGGGTCGATGCTGTCATCTCCGCCTTGACTCCTCCGTCGAGAGTTATTCCGTAATAGCCGGGGTGGGCGCTTTCCTTGCTGTGGTCCAGTTTTGCGGGCTTTATCTCATTCCCGATCCCCGGAAGGAACAGAAAATCACCGAGATCCGGAATTCCAGTGCCGCTCAGGTGTGTCAGGCTGAAGCCTTGCACGAAGGGCTTGGAGTACTTGTATCCAGCGGCGCAATCATAGTCCTTGTCGTCGGAGTCCGGGCTGATCTGGATGCCGCCGTATGGCAGCTGTGCTCCCGGGTACACATTCCCGAACCCATCCGTTCCCACGAACACATTCACATCATCAATCAGCCTGGTTGTCCCTCCGGGAAGGTGGACCTCCCCGAAACCTTCGGGCCTGACGGCCCTCGTCCCACCACCGGCAGAGCCGGCGGTCCCCCCATTCACGTGGCCATGGGCGGCCACGGTTTCTGGGAGGTCTACCTTCCCGGAGAGCGGGAGTACGCTGATAAATATGGCGGCGATTGTCGCGGCTGTTAATACCTTAAAACTATTCATGAGTATTTCGATCAATAACGCAAATATAACGAAAGAAAACAATTGATTTTTCACACTCCATGCTCATTATCTGTTTTGTTGGCAATCTGGTTGTTCATCAGCCCACTTATTTGCTTGATTGCCTACCTGCCTGGCTTGTTTGCCTGCCAGCTAGTTTGTTTGCCTGTCTACTTGTCTGGCTATTCGCTATTTAAGGCTGTATCGCCAAACTGGCGAACGGAGGAGTGCTTTGTGGGTTGTTCTGGGGCTGGCTAGTGTGCGCCAAGGCTCGAAATCGGCCATTGGCGCACCGCAAAGCAGCGAGGAACCTCCCCTAAGCCATATTCCCGTGCGCCAGTTTGGCAGCGTAGGTGGGGGCTTGGTGATAGTATTAGGACGGAAATGAAAAACAAAGGCATTGAGAGAACTGAATATTTGGAAAGTTGTAGGATAATCACCATCTTTGAATAGTGCGAATCATCCGAAATCATCGCAGTGGTGATGGGAGAATGAGGAGAGAGATTAATGTGATGAATAAGGAATATTTCCATGTGTGCGCCGATGGTGCTGATGCACGCAATTTCATTATTAAAGAGGCCGATTATTATGCCGCATTCAACCATGTTGCCGTATGTGCGGCTAATACGGATGTGGTCGTTGTCTCATTCTCTATAGAAGACAGTCATCCCCATCTCCTTCTCTGGGGAGTCAAAGAAGAATGCTCCCGTTATAAAGTCCAATATGAGACTCTTTATAAGCATTATGCGGCTTCGACCAGGAAAGGCGGTTCCGAGCTTGTGCTCCGTTGTGAACTTTATCCGATTGGCGATGACTTTGATTATCTGCGGAATGTTGCTGTCTATACAGTCATTCAACCAACGAAAGACGGCAAGTCCGTGATGCCGTATGATTATCGTTGGGGAACAGGGTCGATGTATTTCAGAAACGGGTATTACACACCGGTTTGGCTATTTGATGAAGATGGATCAATCAGGCGTCCAATACCCTTTAATTCTTTAAGTGTGAGAGAACAACGCGGTTTGCTTCACACAAGGAATTATACAATACCGGGGAGTTGGCGTATTTGCAATGGACTCATTCTCCCGGATAATTATGTGGATGTGTCAAGATTTGAATCTATCTACGTTACCTATAATCGTTTCCGTGTGTTTTTATCTAGTCCGAAGAGTCGCGAGGAAGCGATGTTGGCCAAGATGGCGGAAGAGCGGGGTGTCATGATGGAAGACCTTGAGGCCAGAAAGGCCTGCGGGGATTATTGCAAACGAATGTTCGGGACGCGTGATCCAAGAAGGTTAGATCCGAGGAACAGGATATTGCTTGCTCAGCAGTTACGTAGGCAATTACGCTTGACTTACCGTCAGTTGGCTACGCTTGTCCGACTCCCCGAGACGGAAATCCGCACCTTCGTCCGCTGAATATCATGGATTTATGCTATCAGGTGTACACCGCCAAACTGGCGCACAGCGGTGTGTTTTGTGTGTTGTTCTGTGACTGGTCTGCGTGCGCCAAGGCCCGAAAACAGCCGTTGGCGCACGGCGTTGCGGCCCAGAACCACCCCTAAGCCATATCCCCGCGCGCCAGTTTGGCGGAAGCATGCTGGATTATCATATAATTGCGTACCTGCGCCGAGAGCAACTCTTTCGGTACTCTTACTCCGCTCTTGAAAATCGTCACTCCGCCGTCCTTGGCGGAGGGTTTCCAGTTGCCAACGATCTCACCATTGTAGGCGACAACTGAACGGAATATCCCGTGGTCATTATGAGCATAATGGGCAAGACCCGGATCGAGTACCACGTCCCGGCTCTTGTATCCGATCAGATATTCATCATAGGCTGGGAGAAGATGGAGGGTGCCTGACCGGAATCCTCTCGTCCGGAAGTCTTTATGGATGAAGAATTCACGCCCTTTCCAGCGTTCCCGGAACAGTTCGCCACCCATGGCTGATATTCCCTTTTGGCAATCCCTGGCGTTCAGCCCGGACCACCAGACAAAATCCTCAAGCTTGGCGGGGCAGTGGCTCCGGAAATATTTCCGGGCAAGAAGGGCGAGGGTTTCCTCACGAGGGATTTCCCGGATATTCGGAATCCGCTCGCTGACAAGGCGATAGGTGTTTCTTGGGCCAAGAGTGCCGCTGCAGACTATCCCTTCAAGCTCGGCCATCCTGAGCTGGTGATTATAGACAAGGTGGCTTTCCGGAATCCCGCCTCGCCGAAGAGCTCCTCCTATCACATCCTCTGTTGTCTCGCCAAGATCCCCGACTGTCTTTTCGATTATGGACAGGGCCTGATACTTTTCTTTGCCGCCGAAGGCAAAGCCCAAGGATTTCGTCCAACCGTTCATCGTGGCCAGAGCCTTGTCGTAGCATAGGAGTCTCATCCATCCGAAATCCTCGGCCGAGACCAGCTGCCAGGTACAGCGGAGAAGATGTGCCCTTATTATCTTTCCTTCGTCAAAAGCCTGTTTGAAGGCCATGAAAGACGGCTTTTTGGTACGTGAAGCCACCGCCCACCGCATGGCCCGGTAGTCCTGTGCCTGGATCGCCCCGAACCACGAGACGACCTCCGAAGGATCTTCGAAGATCGGGCAGATGAGCTGCTGGCTCAAGAGTCTTGCCGAGACCGGGTTCATATGGCGTATAGGGTGGCAAGCCTTACTTTTTCGGGCAGCCGACGTTATCTTTGAAGATGAGGTCGGGGCCGTGGCCACCCTCATCCACAAGCATGTCTTCCATGTACCCGTTCCAGAGGGTGTTCCCGGAGATGATGCAATGAGATAACTCCTTGATTATCAGTCCAACTTGTGGGGTGAAAAGTCCTGCTCCACCGTCATCCTGTCCTGCCAGGCAGGCGTTCCCGGTCATGGTCAGTCCATGGCAATCCTCCAGTTTCACCTGGCAGGAACGTTCTCCAGGAGAGAGTTTCGCTGAGTCTTTACCGCAGCGACGGAACACATTGCCAGTGACGGCCACTGCGGTGGCATGGAGGGCGTACAATCCGGCTCCATGATTACGGTCGAAAGAGTTGCCGGTGACGTTCCAGTCGTCTCCGGCATGGATGAACAGCCCGTAACCTCCGTTCCATTCCACCCGGTTGGCCGTGAACATCACAGTAGCACCGCAATCATCACAGCCAAAGCCATTTCCGCCATTTCCGGAGAACTGGTTGTCCAGCACGAAACCGTCCCATCCGAGTATCCTCATGCCATCGCCTTTGTTGCTCATGAAATGACTGTGGCGGACAATGAACAGCCAGATACGTTTCAGAAACACCCCGTGACCGGAGAAATTCATCACTTTGGTGTCATCAATAACGATGGTGTCTTCTTTCGGGCTCCAGGCCTCAGTGTTGTTCATGTATATTCCGTGAATCTCCTTCTCGGCGGAACGATCTCCACCAAGCACAAGGCCACGGATTCTTACAGCGTAGGCTCCGGTTATGTCCAGCAGACAATCGGCCTCTTTGCTGTCAAGTTCGAGGACTGCTCCACGGTTTTCGCATCTGTAGATCCACACTGGATCAGCCATCAGGCTCACATAAGGAGGAACTTTCAAGTCATGGCAGCGGTACACTCCAGGAGGGAACCAGACGGTTCCGTTAATCTTCCCAGCCGCGTCAAGGGCGTCCTGAATGGCCTTCGTGTCGGAAGTCTTCCCGTCTCCCTTGGCACCGAAATCCAAAACGTTAAGCCTTGAATCTGAGGAGTTTCCCTCTTCGGAAGAAAAAGACTGGAGAGTCAATGAAGCGGCGCCTAGTCCGGCCAATCCAGTCAGGCCACCTTTACGGATGAAATCTCTTCTTTCCATAAATATTATTTGCCAGTCATGGAATACGGTTTGTCTTCGGGCTTCTGGCCACGGGACTTGTTGGGTTTCGCGGCCATCTCAAACTCCAGGACTCCTCCGGCCATAATGTCCGAGTGGGTCAGGTAGAGTTTGGAATATTCCTTCCCGTTCAACAGGACTTTCTTAACGTAGCGGTTGGTGTCGCTGACCTTCGGAGCCTTGACAACCAGCGACTTCCCGTTAGGCAGGGCGATTGAGACCTCCTTGAAGAAAGGCGCTCCGATGACATACTGGTCGCTTCCGGGACAGACCGGGTAGAAACCCAGGGTTCCGAATATGTACCAGGCGCTCATCTGGCCGCAGTCGTCATTGCCACCGAGTCCCCGGATCTCCGGGCGGTACATCCGGTTGATAATCTCCCTCATCCAGTACTGCGTCTTCCACGGCTGGTTTGTCCAGGCGTAGAGATAGGGAATATGATGACTCGGCTCATTGCCGTGGACGTAACCTCCGATCAGGCAGTCCTTTGTGATGTCCTCGTTTTGAGCGTAGGCATATTCCGGAAGATCATTATAGAAGAGCTCGTCAAGGGCGGCTATGAACTTCTTCTCGCCTCCCATGAGGTTCATGACCCCGTACACATCTTGGGGAGCGTGGAAGCTGAAATTCAACGAGTTCCCTTCGATAAAGCCTTCATTAACGGTCTGCATGATGTCAAAATCCTTCTTGAAAGTGCCGTCCTTGTATTTCGGACGCGCGAAACCAAGGTCGGTGTCGAAGACATTCCGGTAATATAGTGCCCTGGGGGCGTATTCCTCCTCTACAGCCTTGTTGCCGGAGATGCGGGCGGTGTTCCAGATGGTCCAGTCGTCGTAGGAATATTCCAGGGTGTTGCTGGCCGCTGTGGAGATCTTGTCGTAAGGGACATATCCCAACTTCATGTAGTCTCCCAGGCCGCAGTACCACTCCTGCCTTGAGGTCGTCACCATGGCCTCCAGAGCCCTTTTCTTGTCTATGTTGAGGCCCTTGACTATCGCGTCCGCCAACACCGGGACGGCATGGTAGCCGCTCATGCACCAGTTCTCGTTGGCCATGTGGCTCCAAACCGGGAGCATGTGCAGGACGTTCTGGTCGTAGTGGGCAAGCATGGACATGACGATGTCCCTGTCCTTGTCCGGCTTGAACAGCGCCAGGAACGGATGCTCAGCCCTGTAGGTGTCCCAGAGGGAGAAGACCGTGTAGTTGGTGAAGCCTTCCGCCTTGTGGATCTCATGGTCAAGACCCCTGTAGGAGCCGTCCACGTCCATGTAGACCGAGGGGTTGATCATCGTGTGGTAAAGGGAGGTGTAGAACATCTTCTTCTCGGCGTCCGTACCTTGTATCTCCATCTGGCTCAGCTCTTTCTCCCAGGCCTTGTCGGCCTCGGAGGCGATCTGGTCGAAGGTCTTTCCGGCCGCCTCTGCCTGGAGATTCTTCATCGCTCCGGTTGTTCCGGTTGAGGAGAGGGCCACCTTGATCGTCAACTTGGGATTCTTGTCAGTGGCGAACCTGAACCATGCTACCAGCTTGCGCCCGGCCATGGCGGCGAAATTCCTGCTGGTGTCGAACTTGCTCCAGCCGCCCTTGTAGTCTATCTTCTGGCGGTCAGTGTAGCCGTATTCTGTGATAGGCTGTGAGAATTCAATAGCGAAATAGGTGTAGTTTGTCCTGGCCCATCCGTTTGTTATGCGGTAGCCGGTGACATGGGTCGGGTCCTTGACCTGTACCTCGGCCCAAAGGGTCTTCCCGTCGTAGTCGTAGATGCCGTGGATGAGGTCGAGGATGATGTGGCCTTCGCCACGCTCAGGATGACAGAAAGTGTATTCATGGACTCCTACTCTGGAAGTGGCTGTGAGTCGGGCCTTTATGTCATAGTCGTCAAGAGTCACTTCGTAAAGTCCCGGGCGGGAGCTCTCGGTCGAGTGGCTGAACCGGCTGCGGAATCCGCTGTCAGGGTTGTCTGCCGTGCCGGGATTGAGCTTCAGCTGGCCAGTCGCGGGCATGATCAGGATGTCTCCCAAATCGGAGTGGCCAGTGCCGCTGAAATGGGTGTGGCTGAATCCGACGATTGTGGGATCGTTGTAACGGTAGCCGGCGCAGGTCTCATAGACCATCGGCTGGTATTTCCCATTAATATTGTGGGGGATCGAGTCGGTGTCCGGACTGAGCTGGACTCCACCGAAGGGCACGCAGGCCCCGGGGAAGGTGTGTCCCATGCCGTCTGTGCCGATAAACGGATCCACATAGCTTGTTTTCGTCTGGGCTGAGGCGTTGAGCGCCATCACAATCAGAATGGGGAATATAAGCTTTTTCATTGCCTGTTATTTTATAAATATTATTTCAATCCATATTTCCGGAGGATCTTCTTAACCGGCTTCTCGATCGACCGTGCCCATAGCTGGTAGCCCCGGTCCGAAGGATGGGTTCCATCCTGGGAAGTCTCGTGATCCGGTGCCGAAGCGTTAGGATGGATGTAGTAGACATCCTTATACTTCTTGCATGCGATTTTCATCAGGCTGTCGGCAACCTCTATCTTGGCAGCCTGTTCCTGATCTATTTTCTTGTTGAAATTGCGCCATTCCCTGTAAATCGTCCGTTGGAAAATCAGCGGTTTTCCGGGGTGGGCCGCTTGGAGCTTCTCGATGAACGGGAAAAGACGTTCCTTGATTTGCTCGATGGAAGGATTTGAGAATGAGTCGAATATAAAGGCGTCAACATCAGCGGCGGCAAGCACGTCGGCAAAGTAGTCCTGCATCTTGCAGTTGCCGTTGCATCCGAGGCTGAGAAGCTGAAGGCCGGTCTCCCTGGAGAAGATCGCGGGATAGGTCATTCCAGCTCTCGAGGTGGAAACCCCATGGGTGAAACTCGATCCGAATATCCCGATCCGATGACGGAAAGGATTGTCAAGCGGCACAAGCACAGCGCCTGGCTCGACTCCGATCTTTATGGAATACTCTTCACTCAGCAAAGGCAGGTACATCAGACACTCCTTCATGGTTCCATCCATGTTCGAGATGATGTTGAAGGGTTTGTCCAGATCTCCTGGGACTCCCGCTCCGGCCCAGATCCACTGTCCATCCCTGCGGATGTAGAGGTCATATCCCCTGGCGGAGAATCCCGAGGTGTTGTTTGGCCAGCCCACCTCACCGTAGTTGGTTAGAACCGAAATTGTTTTCGAGTCCGTCCTGAACGCCACGGCGATCCCGGCGGAGTTGCGCACCTGGTTGTTCTCACTTTTGGTGAAACCCTTGAAGCGGACGGTGTCGACCCTGTGGTACGGGTTGGGAGTAGTCATCAGTTTCCCGGTCAAAGTCAGAATATAAAGTGGTAATTCAATCAAAAAACAGTACTTTTGTGTATTCAGAATTTGCCTATTATGTCCTTCAAGATGATCAGACTTTTTGCGGCCATGGCCGGGATAATGTTCCTGTCCGGCTGCCAAAGTGGTAAGACGGAAAAGACCGTCGATGTGTTCTTGCCGGAGGGAAAGGCGGACACACTTCTTTTCAAACAGGCTCCGTTTGAGTGGCACATCACTCCAAGGTATGACTATTCCAAAGTCCTGGTGACCAAGCTTTTCCTCTGCCAGGCGGAGTTTGACAAAGAGTACATGGGAGCCTATAAGATGCGTGACAACGGCCAAAGTACAGTCTATATGACTCTCGAACAGGCTTTGGAGGCCATAAAGGGGATGGATGCCGTGACGCCTGGTCTTCAGAAGATTGTCTATCTGGTCGGCTGGCAGTACAATGGCCACGACTCCAAGTATCCGGCTTTCTTCGAGGGTAACGCCGCGGTCAAGCGGGCCGAGGACGACGATCCGCTTGACAGTGTCCGGTGGCTTATGTGCGAGGCCAAAAACTATAACACCGCGGTCAGTCTCCACATCAACATGTTCGACGCTTTTGAGGACAGTCCCGCCTTCCAAAAGTACAAAGATGCCGACGTTCTGGCCAGGGAGAAAGACGGGAGTTATATTCTCGGAGACTGGTCCTACAAAGTAAGTTACGCGGCGGAATGGGAAAAGGGTCTCTCCAAATGGAGGATCGACAGCCTTTGCTCGCTGCTGCCCATCCAGGAGGCCGGTACCATCCACATCGACGCGTTCCACAATGCTGTCCCGAGGCCACGGCTTGAGAACGGCAAGCCTGTAATCAGGATGGAGTCCCCGATAAGTCCTTGGCACGGTCACACGGCAGAACAAGATCAGGAAGGCAAGGCGAATATCGTGAAGTACTGGGATACCAAGGGGATAGATGTCACCACCGAGGGGGCTGACATGAGCATAGGAAAGATCACCGACGGCTGGTTCCCGATGTATTGGCACTTCAACTCGCTCGACCAGGCGATGTCTCTTTCCGCCTCCCAGGCGTGTGGAGGCAACATCTACGGCAAGATCAGAACCTTTGGTAGAAGCTTGAACGGAGAGGCGATCTTCAGGAACGCTTCTTCCATGGCCGATGCGTTTGAAGAGTTTAAGAAAGAGTTCTGCAAAAAGACTCTCATCACCCTGTACCTCAATAACTTCGGCCGCAAAGCCTTGGTCACTGATGAGGACGGGAGCACGATCGGAGTACTCGAAGGCGGCATCCGGACTTTGTTGAAGGACGGGGTCTTGACCGTCGCCAAGGATGGCCAAGTCCTTTCTGACGAGAAAAATGTGTTCATCCCGGCTCTATGGAACGGGGAGAATTCCATAGTCGCCTATTCAGAGGATGGAATCACGGAGAAGACTTGGATTATCCCAGATGGTGTGAGGCTTTCCGGAAAGGCCAAGGGATGGATCCTTGATGCTTCCGGACGGCAGGAGTTCAATGATTTCAAGGTCTCGAGGGGTAAAGTTACGATCACCCTTAAACCTGGTCAAATGGTTTTGATAACTAACTGAATATGAAAGTTTCAAGAATATTCTCGGCTATTTGTGCGACCGCCCTGGTTTCCGCATTGGCTGTCTCCTGCGGGGAGAATGGCGTCCCAGGGGAATTTGACGAGAGCAGGATTGTCTTGTCGCTCGGAGTTGTCAGCGACGTGCACATCAACACTGGTCTTCCGGTGACTTCCCAGAAATGGGAATCCGCGCTCAAACAATTATCAGCAAAGGCTTCCGAGATGGACCCGGACGGTCTGGACGGAGTTCTTGTCGCCGGAGACTTGATTGACTATCCCAACGAGAAAGCTATCGGTGAATTCAAACGGGTCTATGAGTCGGTCTTGGATCCCTTGAAGGTTCCGATGATCTACACGGTGGGCAATCACGACGTGCCGGACTACAAGTGGAGCGAGACGATGGTGAAAGATGCTGAATATCTCCGTAAAGCGTTCGGGGACAATTATTTCCAGACTGATTTAGACAAGGAGGCGGGCTCTGCGATGGAGTGTCGTCATTGTGTCGTCGGCGACTACGACATCCTGGCGATAACCCCTGACGGCACCAGCCCCGTGGTCTATAGCCCAGAAGCGCTTAAGTGGCTGGATAGCAAATTGAAAGAGATAACATCCAAGAATCCTTCCCGGTATGTCATCCTGATCACGCATCCGATGCTTTACGACACTGTCTACGGCAGTCTTCTCGGTGAAGCGGACGGGATCTGGAAGTCATTCCTTCCGGGATATTGGGCCACGAGGGAACTCCCGGAGATCCTCTCGAAATATCCCCAGGTCGTGGCTTTCGGCGGGCATCTGCATTTCCCCCTGAATGATCCCAGGAGCATCTGGCAGGGCGATTTCACCGCCCTGGGCTGTGCCTCGGTCCGTTACATGGCCCTTGAGGCGGGAGGCTACGAGGACATGGCTGGCCAGACCACGATGAAAGACAAGGATGAGTTCTCGCAGGGTAATCTCCTGCAGTTCGACAAGAAAGGGAATATGCGGATCTTACGGATGGATTTCTACAACAAAGATGTCATCGGGGAGCCTCTTGTGATGGGGCGTCCTGCAAAGAACAAGAAGCATCTTGAGGAATATTCATTTGTCCGCAGGGCCGCCGCCAATGAGGCCCCCGTCCTGTCGAAAATCGACGCCTCAGTGTTGATGCCTTCCGAGCCCTGGGTCAAAAAAGTGGCCAAGGGAATATCCGTCAATTTCTCCGCTGGAGAAGATGATGAATTCGTCCATCACTATGTCGTCTCACTGGCTGAAGACGGGAAGGAGATATCCTCGAAAAAGATTCTCGCGGATTTCTACAGGCATCCCGATCCTTCCGAGATGAAACAGTCTTGGAGCGTTTCATTTACGCTCGACGATCTTCCGGAAGCCTTCACCGCCTTGGATCCCGTAGGGCTGCCGGTTTTAAAGCCTGGGACCTACACGGTTTCCCTTACTGCTGTCGACTCTTGGGATGCGAAGAGCGAGGAACTGACCACGGAAGTAAATGTGAATTAATAACTTTCAGGAATATGAAATTAATAAGCTGGAATGTCAACGGCCTTCGCGCCTGCGCTGGAAAAGGAGATTTTGACAAGGCCTTCACAGCGCTGGACGCTGATTTTTTCTGCCTTCAGGAAACAAAAATGCAGCCTGGACAACTTGACCTTGAGTATCTTGGTTACACTTCCTACTGGAACTCCGCCGAGAAGAAAGGTTACTCCGGTACGGCGATATATTCAAAGCATCAGCCGCTTTCTGTGACCTACGGGATGGGAATCCCCGAGCATGATGCGGAAGGCCGGGTCATAACGCTGGAAATGCCTGATTTCTATCTGGTTTGCGTCTATACTCCAAACTCCCAGGACGGTCTCCGGAGGCTTGATTACAGGATGACGTGGGACGACGCTTTCCGGGAATATGTCCTCGGTCTGAAGGCCAAAAAAGCTGTCGTGATCTGCGGTGACATGAATGTCGCCCATGAGGAGATCGACATCAAGAATCCTAAGACCAACCGTCGAAACGCCGGTTTTACCGATGAGGAGCGAGACAAGTTCTCAGTCCTTTTGAATTCCGGTTTTGTCGACACCTGGCGTCACCAGCACCCTGAGGAAGTGAAATATTCCTGGTGGTCCTACCGCTTCAACTCCAGGGCCAACAACGCCGGGTGGCGCATCGACTATTTCCTTGTTTCCGAAGATCTTAAGGCCAAAATCGCGGGCACGGAGATTCACAATGAGATATTCGGATCGGACCATTGCCCCGTGGAGTTGGAAATCGAGCTTTGATTATTTGACATTTCATTGTATATTAGCAGACTAAAGACAACATAAAATAGCGCTATAATGAAAATCCAAAAATTATTGTTAAGTCTCCTCGCTTCCGCCGCATTGTTCGTCGCTTGCGGGGAAGAAAAAGAACCGGAGCCAACCATACCTCAGCTCAATGTCGATCAAGTGGAGCTGACTTTTGAGCAAGGAGGCGGAACCAGCACTATAACAGTGACTTCCAACCGTCCTTGGTCAATCACAACGGATGCCGACTGGCTTGCTTTCAGTCCCACTCAAGGTCAAGCTTCGGATTCCCCGGTCAGCGTGACGGTGACCGCTCTGGCCAACTCCTCCAACGACAGGACCTCATCCTTCAAGGTGAAGACAGACTTTGACTACAGGACAGTCAATGTCTCCCAGAAGGGAGCCAAGGGCGAAGATCCTAACGTCACTCCGTCCGGTAACGGAACGGCTTCCAGCCCGTATAATGTGGCGGCAGCCTTGGAGAAAGCAAAGAGCCTGCAGGCATACAACTCGGGCGATGAGCTTACCAGCTCCAATTCTGCGGAAGTCTACACCGCCGGAAAGGTTGTCAGTGTTGAGATCGATCCTAGTTTCGGTAACGCCACTTATTACATCTCGGCCGACGGCACCAGCACTGTCCAGCTGGAAGTCTATAGGGGTAAGTTCCTTGAGGGCGTGTCTTTCACCACGAAGGATCAGCTCAAGGCTGGAGACGATGTCGTTGTCTTCGGAACCATCGTCAATTTCAAGGGAGACACTCCGGAATACACTACCGGAAGCAAGCTCGTTTCCGTCAACGGAGAGACTAAGGCCCCCGAGATTGACTATTCCAAGTTCCCCATGACGACTGTCTCCGCATTTATCGAGAAGGCGGCTACGGGTGAGTATTATCGCCTGAAAGGTAAGGTCAGCAGGTTCAACTCCGAGTACTGCAGCTTCGATCTCGAGGATGAGTCCGGAAAGATCTATGTCTACAGCGTCACCAACAAGGATGAGTGGAAATCTAAGATCTCCAACGGCGGAACAGTCGAGCTCGCTGGTCTTTACACCCTCTACACCAACAAGAACACTGGCGCGACCCAGCACGAGGTCGTCAACGCCCAGATCCTGTCCTTCGAGGAAGGTCAGGCGGAAGACTACAATGCCGCTGAGCCTAAGACTGTCGCTGAATTCATCGCCGCCGCCAATAAGGAGACTTACTTCAAGCTCACCGGAACGGTCAGCAAGTTCAACTCCCAGTACTGCAGCTTTGACATCACCGATGAGAGTGGTTCGATCTATGTGTACAGTGTCGCCAACAAGGCTGATTGGTCATCCAAGATCTCCAATGGCGGCACGGTCACCCTGGCTGGTAAATATGACTACTACGCCTCCAAGGAGCAGCACGAAGTGATTGAGGCCCAGATCCTTTCGTTCGAAGCCGGAGCGCAGGAGGACTACAGCAACGCCGCGGCCAAGACTGTCGCTGAATTCATCACCGCCGCCAATAAGGAGACTTACTTCAAGCTCACCGGAACAGTCAGCAAGTTCAACTCCCAGTACTGCAGCTTCGACATCACCGATGAGAGTGGCTCGATCTACGTGTACAGTGTCGCCAACAAGGCTGATTGGTCTTCCAAGATTTCCAATGATGGCACTGTCACCCTGGCCGGTAAATACGACTACTACGCCACCAAGGAGCAGCACGAGGTCATTGAGGCTTACATCCTCTCCTTCGAGGCCGCTGCCCCGTCGGAGGCTCAGGATGCTACTGTAGCCGAGGCTTTGGCTGCTGATAAGGACGCCGTTTTGAAGGTTGGCCCGGCTGTGGTCATGGCATCTTCTTCTGTCGGATTCCTCATGGCGCAGGATGGAGCTATGATTTATGTCTATGGTGGCAACGCCGCTGTGGGCGAAAATGTTACAGTTGAGGCTACACGCGCTGAATATCAGGGGGTTCCCCAGTTGTCCTCCCCGAAAGTCACGGTCAATTCAACCGGTGCCGAGGTCACTTATCCCACCGCAAAGGACATCACCTCTTCCTTCGCCTCATATTCATCTGAGACCAGGGAATATGTGACATTCGCGGGCAAACTCAACATCTCCGGCAATTACTACAACATCACCGTGGATGGCTCGACTTCTGTCACCGGAAGCATTGTGAAGCCGGTTGAGGACATCTCTTCGCTGAACGGCAAGGATGTCACAATCACAGGTTACTATCTTTATCACACTTCCCAGGGCAAGTACCTCTATGTCATCCCCACCAAGGTCAACGACATAGCTATCAATGGCGCCGCAGGTGGTGGCGATACTCCTGGCGGAGACACTCCCGGTGGAGAAGTATCAGGCAACACCATTGTTTTCGCTGATCTTAGTATTGAGAATGGAAAGCAATACAATGGTAGCGGTGATGACAAGACCGTTGTGAAAGGGAAGGATTTCACAGTTGCTTTCGGAAAGGGTGGCAATGACGGAAAGTACTATACTACAGGAACTGGTATTCGTACTTATGGAGATGGTTATATCCGTGTCGAGTCCACCAAGACTATCACCAAGATAGTGTTTACATTCGCCAATGGAAACGACTACAGACCCACTTCCAGTACCTGCACTGTGAATGTTGGATCGTTTGATTACGATTCTTTCACTTGGACTGGGTCTGCTAATAAGGTTATTTTGACTAGAGCGACCGGTAGTGGTCACTGGCGTTTGCAGAAAGTGGAAGTCACTTTTGCCGAATAGTTATGATTGCTAACCGTCGGATTTATGCGATAACGAAATCAGTGGCGGCGCTTTTGGCGCTGTCACTGATTGCCGTCTCGTGTGGCGACTCTTCCAGTTCCACAAAGGAGGAACCGCTTGTCCCTCCGACGGTCAGCATTAAGACGCAGAACGTGTCAGGCGAGTCCGGGAGCCAGTTCCTAAGCGTATCTTCGACCGGGAACTGGACGATTGTGACTTCCGCTCCCTGGCTGACCGTCTCCCCGGCTACAGGTTCGGGAAACTCAAACACCGTCGTGCTTTCCTATGCCGAGAACACCGACGCGGTCCGGACCGCCACAGTGACCATCTCCAGTTCGGGAGGTTCCGCCACAGCCAGCATCACTCAGAACAAACTGATCGTGGCGGCTCCGCCATCTCCTCCCACGCCTTCTCCTGGCGGAGAGGAAGAAGATGATGAGGACCATCATGACTTGAATGGCTATGGCTTCAAGATGGCCCCTTATTCCTGGTTGGAACTTCCGGAAACACCTGAGGATGATAAACTTGAGTTCTTCACTCACTACATGACACTTTCAGGTAAGACTGTCCGGAACTACTCCTTTGACTGGGATTATGACAACCTGGTCGCTCCTTGGGTGGCCTATCCTCTGTGTGCTGGTAACATCGGAAGTGGCAGCCGCAGCGACCAGTGGGGTCTTGACCCTCTGCTTCCAGACAAGAAGCAACCCGTATTATACAACGCCTATTCTGGATTTGGAGCCAGAGGTCACCAGATTCCCTCCGCAGACCGGTTGAACAAGGATGCCAACGTTCAGACCTTCTATTTCACCAATATGACTCCGCAGGATTATAATTTCAACGGAGGCATTTGGGCGATTTTGGAGGGCAAGGTCCGGGATTGGAGCAGAAAAACCGGACCAACGGCTGGGACCGATACCCTATATGTCGTGACGGGTTGTTTTGTCGGGAAGTCAACCATTAAGTCGTATGACAATCATGGTAAAGCCGTAGCGGTTCCGGAAGGATATTTCAAGGCCTTGTTAAGGTACAAGAATAACGAGTCGGTCGGTCATAAGGGTTTCATGGCCTGTGCGTTTTATTTCGAGAATGCGAACAAGTACGGCTCAAAGATCACGAAGGAAATGAGTTTGTCCGTGGCCGATCTCGAGAAAAAACTTGGTTACAAGCTTTTCGTGAACCTTGAGAAAAAGGTCGGCGCGGAGACATATAAACAGATCAAAGAAGAGAATCCTGCCACCGTCAGCTGGTGGTGGTAATATTAATAACACAAATAACTGATGAAGAATAAATTAATCGGCATATTCATAGCCATCTCCGCTGTCCTGGCGCTCTCTCCGGCGGCTTTTGCCCAGAAGGTGCAGAAGAGCCATGTCATCGGGTTCTACAACCTTGAGAACCTGTTCGACACCTATCACGACGAGGGCAAGAATGACTATGAGTACCTTCCCGAGGGTGCGAATCAGTGGACAGAGGCCAAGTACCGCAAGAAGCTCCACAACATGGCCGAGGTCATCCGGGCGATGAAAGATGACAACAAAGTCTGGCACACCATCCTGGGAGTCAGCGAGATCGAGAACCGCAACGTCCTGGAAGAGCTCGTGATCCAGCCTGAGATCGCTGAGGCCAACTACCAGATTGTCCATTATGACGGTCCGGACCGCCGCGGCGTGGACTGTGCCCTGTTCTACAGGCCGGACCAGTTCACTCTGCTCGAGAGCCGCTCGATCCCATTCACTTTTGACTCGTCCGACATCAAGTTCAGCATGACTCCTGAGGAGCAGGCCAATTTCCGTACCAGGGACATACTCGAAGTCCGCGGGACAATAGCGGATGAGATGTTCGCGTTCTATGTGACCCACCTGCCATCCAGGGTTGGTGGAAAGAGCGGGGACCTGCGAAGCCGGGGCGCTGAGATCATCTATGAGAACGCCATGGCTTTGATGGAGAAGTACCCCGGGATCAAGATCGTGGTGATGGGCGACATGAACGACAATCCGACGGATGAGAGCATGGTCACCTACCTTCACGGGAAAGAGAGCATCGCCGAGATGGGGCAGAGCGATTTCTTCAATCCGTTCCTCTCGATGATCAAGGCCGGTTTCGGATCATTGGCTTACCAGGGAGTCTGGAGCATATTCGACATCATCATGGTGAACTCCAACCTGGCGAACGCTCCCAAGGGGACATTCGAGATTCAGCCGATAGTCAAGAAGAAGTTTTACGGCAGGGTCTTCCAGAAGCCGTTCATGACCCAGCAGGAAGGCCAGTACAAGGGCACTCCGAAGAGGACAATGTCCAACGGCGCCTTCATCAATGGCTACAGCGACCACTATCCCACTTACATAGTAATATCCAAGTAAAATGAATATAATCAAGCGATTAACCTTGATCCTTGTCGCTGTTTCGGTCTCGGCCGGCCTTTTCGCCCAAGCCCCGACCGGTGGAGTGAAGGGAAAGGTTGTGAACAGGGCGGACAGAAACCCCGTCGTAGGGGCGGTCTTGACGCTCAAGTCAGGGGCCTCAGAGATCGGGACCATAAAGTCCGACTCTCAGGGAGACTTTCTTATTGGTGAGTTGGCGGACGGAATGTATGACCTCGTCATCGAGGCTCAAGGTTATCTGCCCACGACTGTAAATGTCACGGTCAATGACGGTTATGTCAAGAATATGTACAACCTCAGCCTCTCGCCTTCCGTGGTGGGCGGGGAGGTTGACGACTCGTCTTTCGGCGAGTTTGACCTTGACGGAAACGGCTATGAGGACACCCCCACGATCCTTTATGACCAGAACGACGTCTTCAACAACGCCGCCAGCTACAACTTCAGTGCGGTTCGCTTCAAGGCCCGCGGTTATGCCAGTGAGTCGCAGGACGTTTACATCGCCGGAGTGAAGATGAACGATGCCCTGACGGGATTTTCCCCTTATTCTCTCTGGAGTGGCCTCAACGAGGTGACCAGGGCGAAGGCTTCCGTGATCGGTTCAGAGATATCCCCGTACGGGATCGGAGGTTACAATGGTCTCACGAATATCTACGCGACTCCTGGGCAGGCTCGTCCGGGCAAGAGGTTCAGTGTCTTGACCAACAGTGCCTTGTACAGGATGAGGGTAATGGGCACCTGGGCTGTCCCTGAAAATGATAAGGGATGGTCATACGCTGTCAGCGCCTCTGCCAGACTTGGTGGAAACGATTGGGTACAAGGAGTTTACTACCGTTCTTTCGCATATTATCTGGGCGTTGAGAAGAACTGGAATGATCGCCACAGGCTCGCTCTCGTTACTTTTGGGGCTCCCGGTCAGAGGGGTGCGCAGAACGCCTCGACCCAGGAGGTTTACGACCTGATGGGGGACAATATGTACAACTCCAACTGGGGTTACCAGAACGGAAAGATGCGTAATGCCCGAAACAGGATCACATTCGAGCCGATCACCTTCTTGAAATACGACTTCACCCCTTCAAAGCGGTTCGAGGCTTCCGCGACCCTTCTTTGGAGGACCGGAAAGAACGGCTACACTGCCCTCGACTGGTATGACGCTCCCGACCCCCGTCCGGATTACTACCGCAACCTCCCGAGCTATTTCTACATGGCGAACGAGGACTACAACCGTCTGAATCCCTCCAAGGCCGCATGGGCCAGAGAGGCTTGGCAAAATCACGATCCGTCGGTTTCCCATGTCGATTGGGACAGGTTGTACTCTGTCAACCGTAACTCCGAAGGTGGGCGCTCCAAATACGCTCTTGAGGAGAGGCATGTGGACCAGAACGACATCAACCTGGCCACGAGCATCCTTTGGAAGCCTAAATCGACAATCGCCGTGCGGGCTGGGTTCAATGCCAAATACAACCGTACCGAGTACTATAAATCAATCAACGACCTTCTCGGTGGTAGCTATTTCCTTGATGTTGACCAGTTTGCCGAGAGGGACTATTCTGCGTCCGCCATAAGGGTCCAGAATGACCTTGACTATTATCTCGCCCATGGAGAGGCCCGCAAGATTAAGGTGGGAGATAAATACGGCTATGATTATTATGCCCATCTGATAAAAGGCGAAGCCTGGGCTACCGGAAAGTTCGCTTTCGGAGGCCTTGATTTGACGGTCGGAGGACGGATCGGATCCAACTCATTCTGGAGGGAAGGTCTTGTCCGTAAGGGACTTTTCCCTGGCTTGGATGACAACGGAAACCCGATCCAGATAGGAGATGATATTTACACCTCTTACGAGGATGACGGATCCCCGATCACCTCAAAGGGCAAATCCGAGAAGAGCTCGTTCCTGACCTACGCCGGTAAGATCAATCTGGCCTACACCCTGACCGGAGGCCACAGGTTCTTCGCCAACGCTGGTTATTCCAGTGAGGCTCCGTACTTTGACAAGGCTTTCGTGGCCCCGAGAACCAGGAATACTCTTATCAAGGGCATCGAGAATACCAAGGCCCTGTCCGGAGACGTCAACTATATGTACGCCACCAATGGTTACAGCCTCCGCCTGACCGGTTTCTACACCAATATAACTGACCAGACCGATGTGATGAGCGTCTACTACGACCTCAACAACTCCTTCGGAAACTTCGCCCTCAGCGGAATTGATGAGAGGCATATCGGAATGGAGCTCGGTTTCGAGGTCCCGACCCCGCTCAGTGGCCTTTCAGTAGTGGGAGTGTTCACCACTGGTGAATATATCTACACTTCGACTCCGATACTGACCGCCACGGTTGACAATAACGCCTCTCCGATTTATTCGAACCTGCCGGTTCCTTACTGGAAGAGCACTCCGAAAACCGACGGGACATATCAGAAGCACTACGTGCCAAGCACACCGCAGTTGGCCGCCAGTTTGGGGCTCTCGTATTTCTACAACTACTGGTTCATCGACGCCGATGTCGACTATTTCGCCAACTCTTATCTGGACATGAGTCCTCTGAGCAGGACTGATTACGCGACCGCCGGTCCCGACGGAGTGATCACTCCGGAAGAGGTCGAGTCTATGACTCTCCAGGAAAAGTTCAATCCAGCGTGGCTTGTGAACTTCAGCGTGGGCAAGTCCTGGTACATCCAGAGGAAATACCAGCTCGGTTTCTCGCTCAACGCGAAGAATATCCTCAACAAGACCGATGTCAAGACCGGAGGTTTCGAGCAGACCAGAATGGTTGACAACACGGTCAGCAAGAGCCGCTACTACAACTTCGATCCGAAGTACTTCTACATGTCCGGTTTCAACTACATGCTAAACCTTTATTTCAGATTCTAAAGCAGGAGGCAAGATCATGAGAAAGTTAATATATTCATTAGCGATAGCGCTCTCATTCACAGTTATTTCCTGCCAAGAGTGGGAACCTGTCATGGGTAACCAGGGCGAGCCGGCGGAACCAGCCGCCGCCTCGCTACAGGCCAACACTACGATCGCCGCATTGAAGGCCATGTACCAGGGTAAGCCTGTCCATATCGAGCAGGACATCATCATCGAGGGACAGGTCATATCTTCCGACGCTTCGGGCAATATCTACCGCTCCCTTTATATTCAAGATAACACCGGAGCGATCGAGGTTAAGATCGGCAATTCCGCTCTGTACAATGATTATAAGGTAGGCCAGTTGATTTATGTCAAGTGCCAGGGCCTTGTTATCGGCAATTACGGAGGGATGCTCCAGATCGGAGCCGATGACCCGACCGGGGAATATGAGACGGCTTATATTGACGTAAAGAGCCTTATAGCCACCCATGTTTTCAAGGGTCCTAAGGGAACTCCGCTCAGTCCCCAGGTTGTCACCGCGGATGAGATTGACTCTAACCTGAAAATGGGATATAAGGGTCCGCTTTTCGGGAAGTTGGTGACTCTCAACGGGTTGACTTATGGCAAGGAAATCTTCGTACTTATCTATCTTGATAGCAACGCCGACAAGAAGGCTTCTTCCAACCGGTTGTTCCTCTCGGACCAGCAGTGGGGAGTGACCACTTGGGCTTTCAGCGCCCAGCAGATGAAGACGTATCTTCAGTGGGGTGTCTGGGATTCCGCCAAGATCGGCAATTCAGGTGATTACAACTACGGAACGGTCAGCGACCATCGTACTGAGCTGATCAATAATGCGGGTGCCTATGCGGTGAGCCAATATTTCAATATGCCCAAGTCAAAGGGTAACCTCCCGATCCAGATCCGTTCCAGCGGATACGCGAAGTTCGCTGACACACCGATCGACCAGAAGATCCTTGACGGGGCCAAGGTCAATGTGACCGGCATCCTGACCAATTACAACGGAGCCGCCCAATTCACTTTGATTGACCTTGATGGAGTTAAAATCCAATAGAAATGAATAAAGTATTCTTAGCTATAGGAGCGATAGTCGCTATGACAGCTTGTGTACAGACCAAGAATCCGTTCCTCGAGGAATGGAAAACCCCTTACGGCATCCCGCCGTTTGACAAGATCACCCTCGCTGACTATATCCCGGCCGTCAAGGCGGGAATAGAGCAGCAGGAAAAGGAACTTCAGGCAATACTGAACAACCCTGATGCCCCGACCTTCAAGAACACGATAGAAGCATTCGAGTTCTCCGGGGAGATCTTGGACAAGGTCACCGGAGTCCTTTATAACCTGCAGGAGACGGATGGGGGAGAAGAGATGGAGAAGATTGCCGAGGAAGCTACAGAGCTTCTGACAAAGCACGAGGACGCCATCTCGATGAACAAGAAGTTCTTCGACAGGGTCAAGGTCATCTACAACGCTGACCAGAGCGCGCTCACTAGGGAGCAGCAGATGGTCCTTAAGAATCTCTACAAGAGTTTCACCCGTAACGGTGTGGACCTTGACGATGCCTCCCAGGAGCGCCTCAAGGAGATCAATGTCAAGATCGCCGGCCTGCAGCAGAAGTTCGGGACGAACCTTCTCGCCGAGAATAACGCCTTCAAGGACAAGTTCGGGATCCCGGTCTCGTCTTACACTGACGAGATGACCTCCTGCGAGGACAGGAACCGCCGTGAGGAAATGTTTAAGGCCTATTCATCCAGAGGTAATAATGGCAATGAATACGACAACAAGGCCCTTTCCCTTGAGATCCTGAAACTCAGGGCTGAGAAGGCCGGGATGCTTGGCTTCGACACCTTCGCCGCTTATGTCCTTGATGACCAGATGGCCGGAAATCCTGCCGCGGTTGATGAGTTCCTGACTACGATCCAGACGGCCGCTAATGCCAAGGCTAAGCAGGAAGTGGTTGACATGCAGAAGATTATGGACGAGGATATCGCTGCAGGTATTCTTCCCAAAGGATCCAAGATCCAGCCTTGGGACTGGTTCTACTACGCCGAGAAGGTCAGAGCTCGCAAGTTTGCTCTTGACGAGAACCAGACCAAGCCATATTTCCAGATGGAGAATGTCCGCCATGGGATCTTTGCCGCGGCTCACAAGGTCTATGGCATTAACGTCGAACCTCTTGAGGGTGTGCCGGTGTACAATCCCGCGGTCGAGACCTTCAAGGTCACGGACGCTGACGGCAGTCTTCTGGGAATATTCATGACAGACTATTACCCTCGTCCCACCAAGAGGGGTGGCGCCTGGATGAACGCTTTCCGGGAGCAGTACCAGGGGAAAGATGGGAAGGATGTCCGGCCTATCATCGTCAATGTCGGGAACATGGCGTCCCCGACCGAGACAGAGCCTGCTCTTTTCTCCATCGACAATGTCGAGACGGTGTTCCATGAGTTCGGACATGCCCTCCACGGCCTTCTGACGAAGTGCGCCTACAAGTCTGTGAGCGGCACGAGCGTCAAGAGGGACTTCGTCGAGACCTTCTCACAGTTCAATGAGAACTGGGCTTTCCAGCCCGAGATACTCGCCGAGTATGCCAAACACTACAAGACAGGTGAGGTTATTCCTGACTCTCTTGTCGCCAAGATAGGCAACGCCCGGAAGTTCAACCAGGGTTTCATGACTTCTGAGCTTTGCGCCGCGTCTATCCTGGACATGAAGTGGCATGAGTTGACACTGGAAGATTTGGAGAAGATGAGTGGCCCCAATGTGGCGGCGTTCGAGGAGAAGGTGTGCAAGGAGATGGGACTCATTGACGAGATTATCCCTCGCTATCGCACCACCTATTTCAACCACATATTCAACAGTGGCTACAGTGCCGGGTATTATAGCTACCTGTGGTCGGAAGTTCTTGATAAAGACGCTTTTGAGTTCTTTGAGCAGAACGGGATCTACAATCCGGCTGTCGCGGCGAAGTTCCGCCGGACCTTCCTTGAGAGGGGCGGAAGCGAGGAGCCGATGGTCCTGTACATGATGTTCCGCGGTGCCCAGCCCGATCCCGGCGCCCTGCTCCGCGCCAGAGGTCTAGAGTAGGCTTGTAGCCGGTGATAGTTTCCGAGCACACAGTTCGGAGTTCTTGGAGCCGTCAGCGAACCAGTTGTAGGACGCCAGTTGTGTGGTGGAGCCTCCAGATGTGGCCGACACTCCCGAGATGAGATTGAGCATGTTCCAACT
>ONUG01000058.1 GCA_900320965.1 uncultured Bacteroidales bacterium
CTTTCCTTGAAGAAGACTTTGGCCTCTTCCCTGCGGCGGTTCCAGATGTCTGAAACGGCGACAATCTCGAAGCCGAGCTCTTCGGCGCTGGCCATGAATGTGGGAATAAGTGAGCCGCGGCAGCGGTCGGAGAAGCCCACGATCCCGACTCTGACCCTGTCGTTGGCGCCCTTTGATCTTGAAATGGTCTTGGCGTCGAGCGCCATTCCTCCGAGCATTATGCCTCCTGTGGCCGCTAGGCTCGTCTTTATGAAATCCCTTCTGGTCTGCATGGTCTTTTGTGTTATTTTATTGATTGAATTTGTTCTCTCATTGTCTGGATCGCCTTCGGAAGCTGGGTGCCGATGTCCTGCCATGAACATTCGAACGACATCCTCCCATCGTACTTGATGCTCTTCAGGGCCTTGAGGTAGGGGGTGAAATCGTCTCCCTTGACTCCTGGGGCGGTGCGTTCGTCGACCTCGGCTATGTGGCAGTGGACAAGCTTGTCGGCAGAGTTGATGATGTCCTCCGGCGGTTCTTTCATCCTGGCCATGTGGAAGAGATCGGCGATCACGGCGATGTACTCGCTACCTGTCTCCCTGGCGATTTGAGCACCCTCAGGGACGGTGTTGATGAAGTTGGTCTCTTCTGTCTGGAGCGGTTCGATGGCGACAATTACCCCATTCTTTTCGGCGTCCGGGGCTATTCGCTTCAGGAAGTCAATGAATTGCTTCCTGGCTTCCTCCCGGCTGAACCCTTCGGGAATGCTTCTGGAACCGCTGCTTCCGAGCACCAGGATCTTTATCCCGATCTCAGACGCGCGGCGAAGGGCTGTCTGGGAATACTTGACGGCACGCTCGATGTCTGCCTCAGGGCCGACGATCTTGATGTCGCCCGGGAAGAATCCGTTAGCGGAATAGATGGGCGGGGTGATAGTCGCCGCGAGAGCCTTGTTGGCCGCGAATTCCTCGTCGCTGTTCTCCGGCATCAGGAAACCGGTGACATTGGCTTCAAGGTAGTCGAGTCCGGCTGCTTTTGCCGCTTCGGCATGGCCGGTGCCGCAAATCCCAAGATGTTCGTCAAGATTGAAAGAATATTGCGGACCGCAATTCTGGAAAAGGACAGCACCTGCGAGGGTGATGGTCGTTAGTAATAAATGTTTGGCGCGCATGGAGAAAAAGTGTTATCTTTACAAATATAACCAATATCATCCATAATAGAGCAATACTGTCATGAGGTTTTTTCAAATTGTGACTTTGTCGGTTCTGCTGTCTTTCCTTTCGGCAAATGCCTTCTCCCAGAAGCAAAATGTCAATTACGACGAGGCTGCGGTGGCTCCTTATACGCTTCCGGATCCACTCGTCTTTGCCAATGGAAAAAAAGTCCGCAAGAGCCAGTGGCCTGAGCGGCGCAGGGAGATCCTGGAGATGTTCCAGAAGGAAATGTACGGCCAGTTGCCCCCGAAAGGTGACGGAATATTCCTGGAGACCATTGAGGAGGGACCGACTCTCTTCGGCCAAGGTACAAGGAGGCAGGTCCGCATGTGGTTTCGTCCTGACAAGACCGGCCCGAAGGTGGACTGGCTGATAGTCACCCCGAATAATGTGCAAGGTCCTATGCCTGTGGTACTTCTGTATAATTATGCCGGCAACCATGCCGTCCTTGCCGATAAGGAGATCCTCGTGCCGGATGCTTGGTTCCAAGGCCTATTCGGGGAGAAAGACAATAAGGCTTCGGAGGCTGACCGCGGACTCTACAACAGGGATGGCGGTAAGACAGTCTATCCGATAGGAAGCCTGGCCGCGAAGGGCTACGCCACTGTGACCGCTTGCTACAATGAGGTTTCTCCCGATCCTAATTCGGTCCAGATGAAGGATGGGGTCAAGATGCAGGACAGTTTCGCCTACACTGGAATATTCGACCTTTGGGGCCCCAGGGACCCGTCAAGGGATGACAACACCACCTCTCTGATGGCTTGGGCCTGGGTGCTGATGAGGGCTATGGACATGATCGAGCAGGATCCGACTCTTGACCAGAGCCGGGTGATCCTGACGGGATATTCCCGTCTTGCCAAAGCCGCCTTGATAGCCGGTGCTTTCGATGAGAGGTTCCCGGTGGTTGTGCCTGTCCAGACCGGAGGTGGGGGAGTACCGCTCGCCAAGCGTAATTTCGGAGAGTCTGTCGCGACTGAGGTTGTCTCTTTCAGGCACTGGTTCTGCCGGGCCTACGACAAATACGCCGACAACACCGACGCCCTTCCTTTCGACCAGCACATGCTCCTCGCATGCGTGGCTCCGAGAGCCTTGTTGGTTGAAGGCTTTGATCAGGGATGGTTCGACACGAAAGGCGAATACCTTGCCGTCAAGGCTGCCAGTCCCGTCTGGAAGTTCCTGGGCAAGAAGGGAATGCCTGATGTCGAGTGGCCTTCCGACTACGACACTTCCGCCATTGGCCCTTCTCTTGGGTATGTCCGTCGGGCCGGGGAACACGGGATCGCCCCCATCGACTGGGAATGGATGCTCGATTTCGCTGAAGGTGTCTGGAATAAGACCAAATAATGATTATCTTTGTAAGAATCATATAACCACAAAAACATTAAAAGTAGTATGAAAGAATATTTCAATTTGAAAGGTCAAGTAGCTTTGGTGACCGGTTGCTCAGGTGGTCTTGGCGTGCAGATGGCAAGGGCTCTCGCCAGTGCTGGGTGTAACATCGTCCCTATCGCCAGGAGGTTGGAGAAACTCGAGGAAGTCGCTGCCGCCTTGAAGGCTGACTTCGGAGTGGATGCTCTTCCGCTCCGTTGTGACATCACTTCCACCGAGCAGGTAGACGAGGTCGTGGCCAAGGCTTTGGAGCATTTCGGCCGCATCGACATCCTGGTCAACAATGCCGGTACAGGTGCTGTGGCGCCCGCCGAGGAGATCACCGATGCCCAGTTCGAGAATGAGATGCAGATTGACCTTTTCGGCTCCTTCAGGGTTGCCAGGGCCGTCGCCGCGAAGGCCATGATCCCTGCAGGATACGGCCGTATCATCAATATAGCCTCAATGTATGGCCTGGTCGGTAACAAGATAGCGCCGGCTTCCCCGTATCATGCCGCCAAGGGTGGTGTGGTCAATCTGACCAGGGCCCTTGCCGCAGAGTGGGGAAAGCACGGGATCACAGTCAACTCGATCTGCCCGGGCTATTTCTACACCCCTCTCACGGTGGACACTCTCAATTCCGATTATTTCCAGGCCTACGCCAAGCAGGTGATCCCTATGGAGAGGTACGGCAATGAGGGCGAGTTGGACTCCGCTACTCTTTTCCTGGCCTCTCCCGCGTCTTCTTATGTGACGGGAGTGGCCCTGCCTGTTGACGGAGGCTACACTTGTGTATAGAACTGCTTATCAATGAAAAGATTAATGGTTTTCCTGCTGGTCCTGCTGCCTCTCATGGCGGCGGGCCAGCCTGTTTATGACTGCCACCGTACCACCGGAAAAATCAAGATTGACGGCAAGGTCACCGATAAAGAATGGGCAGCCGCTGTTCCATGTACGGACTTCAGGGACATCAGGGGAGAAGGTTGGCCTGCTCCCAAATACTTGACCACCATGAGGATGCTTTGGGACGATGACAACCTTTACATCAGCGCTGTCCTGGAGGAACCTGATGTCAAGGCCAAGGTTAGCGAAAGGGACGACATTGTCTATCACGACAATGACTTTGAGGTCTTCCTCAATCCCTACGGAGACTCGAAACTCTACTACGAGTTTGAGACCAATGCTCTCGGCACAGTGATGGACCTTCTGATGGACAAGCCCTACAAACAGGGCGGCACCTACATAATGACCTGGGATTTTCCTGGCCTGAAGAACGCTGTCAAGGTTCAAGGTACCCTTAACAAGTCTTCCGACACTGACACTGGCTGGTCTGTCGAGATCATGATTCCCTTCGATGGTTTGAAGAGGGGCGGAGATGACCCTCGCAAGAACAAGGAGTGGAAGGCTAACTTCTCCAGGGTCGAGTGGCTGACTAAACCAGAGGAAAACTGGGTGTGGGCACCTACTGGGGTTGTTGACATCCACATCCCCGACAAATGGGGAACCATTCGTTTTGTTGATTAGTGAATAACGATAACTTATTGATGAATAATTATTTCCCTTGGGAAGACCGCCCCGAAGGATCTTCGGCGGTCATGTGGAGATACTCCCGTAACCCAATTATCCCTCGAGATCTTCTCTCGACCTCCAACTCAATTTTCAATTCCGCCGTTGTCCCTTTCAAGAAGGGTGAATACAACTATGCGGGGGTTTTCCGCTGCGATGACACGAACAGGAGAATGAGGCTGCATGCCGGATTCTCCGTTGATGGTATCAAATGGGACATCAATGAGGAGGATGTGAGGTTCACTGGCGCCGATCCTGAAGTGGCGGAGTGGGTCTATGGATACGACCCCAGAGTGACCCTTATTGACGGCAAATACTATGTCACTTGGTGCAATGGCTATCATGGTCCGACGATCGGAGTGGCTTGGACGACTGATTTCGAGGAGTTTCACCAGCTTGAGAACGCTTTCCTCCCTTACAACCGCAACGGGGTCATGTTCCCGAAGAAGATTGGTGGCAAATTCGCCATGCTATCTCGTCCGAGTGACACTGGCCACACCGCTTTCGGTGACATATTCTATTCAGAATCACCTGATTTGGAATATTGGGGACACCATCGCCATGTCATGTCTCCCGCTCCATTCGAGGTCAGCGCGTGGCAGTGCATGAAGATTGGCGCCGGCCCGGTTCCGATTGAGACTCCGGATGGCTGGCTGCTCATCTACCATGGCGTGCTTCGTTCGTGCAACGGCTATGTCTATGCTTTCGGTTCAGCCCTTCTTGATCTTGAACAGCCGTGGAAGGTCTTGGCCAGAAGTGGCCCTTACCTCATCTCCCCGAGAGAGATCTATGAGTGTACTGGAGATGTCCCGAATGTGACTTTCCCTTGCGCGGCCCTCCACGATGAGGAGACCGGACGCCTGGCGGTCTATTACGGCTGCGCTGACTCCGTGACCGGCCTGGCTTTCGGCTATGTGCCTGAAATCGTCCGGTTTACGAAGGAGAACAGTATTATCTAGATACTTACAGCAGGAAGAACATCGCGACACCGCTGATGCTGACAAGGACTCCGATGATCTCCTTGAGTTTTATCTTGTGCTTGTTGATCAGCACATCCGGAGCGATGATTAGCACCGGAGCGAGTGCCATGAGGGTTGAGGCTATTCCGGCATTGGCGTAGCGTACCGCCATCAGCGAGAGGGACACTCCCAGGGCAGGGCCGAAGATCGTCAGCAGGGTCGCGTATTTCATGCCTTGGCGATCTTTGACCGCCTTTCCGAGGCTTTTGATTCCGCCTCCAAGACTCAGGAGGATGAAAAACCCTATCGCTCCAATTATAGCCCTGATCAGGGTCGAGGCAAATGGGAGCATGCCCTGCATCGCCGCCGAAGCGTCCGCCGGGACAGCGGCGGCGTAGTGTTCCATTCCAATCTTGCTCAGAACCAGCCCGACTCCTTGTCCTGTACCCGCTCCGATACCAAGAAGAATCCCTTTGAGCGGGATGTCGAGTTTGAGCTGGTGCTTCTCACCTCTGCTCAAGATTGAGATCCCGATTCCGCAGAGGGTCACCGCCATCGCCAGGATGGACTTCCAAGACATTGATTCTCCGAGCATTAACCAGCCTGCGATGGCTGCCATCGGGGGAGCGATCGTCATCATGAGCTGACCAAGGCGCGGGCCAATGCAGAGGTAACTGTTGAAAAGGCAATAATCTCCGAACACATAGCCAACCAAGGCTGAAAGACCGAGCCAGAGCCAGGCTTTCCCATTGGCGAAGACCGGGTAGGGATGTCCGATCGTGATCCAAAGGAGAGCGGAAAGGAATATGGTAGCTAGGACAAGACGGATGACATTCGTCTCCATCGACCCGATCCTGCGGCTGGCTTTGTCAGCGTACCAGGCCGAGAAGGTCCAGGACACCGCCACGATGAGCGAGATTATTTCTCCTAGATGGTTCATATCAAGCGTAAAAAAGCTTGCAAATTTACTAATACTTGCACTACTTGCGCACGCGTTGTGAAAATAGTATCAAAAATTCTTATATTTGCGCATGGCCAATTCCATTGTTTTAAAAGAAATAACCCCGATCACGGACAAGGACTGCCTCTACATCGCGGAGCGTCATAAGTCCGAGTTCCTCTTCCCTCTGCATTCTCACCGGGATTATGAGTTGAATTTCATCGAGAATGGCCAGGGTGTCCGACGAGTTGTTGGGGACAGTGTCGAGGAGATAGGGCCTTTTGAGCTCACCCTTGTCGCTGGCAATGAGCTTGAGCATGCCTGGGAGCAGGGAAGTTGTGTTGAGGCGGATGTCCGTGAGATAACCATCCAGTTCTCGCCGGATCTCTTCCCTGAGAATTTGTTGAACAAGGGACAGTTCCTGTCCATCAACCGGATGCTCTCCAAAGCTAGTCACGGCCTCACTTTCTCAGTTAAGACCATCATGAAAGTCTATTCCTTGCTGGATAGCTTATCGTCTGACACTGAGCCATTCGACCAGTATCTTCACTTCCTCAAGATAATGTACGAGCTTTCCCGGGCCGAGGATTCCAGGATCCTTGCGAGCAGTTCTTTCGCCAGGGCCTCCAGGGACAAGGAGAGCCGCCGGGTGATGAAGGTGAAGCAGTACATCAACGACCATTTCGCCGAGGACCTTAACCTCGGGATGCTCTCTTCAATGGTCGGGATGTCCCCGTCGGCTTTCAGCCGATTCTTCCATCTTAGGACCGGCAGGGCCTTGAGTGATTACATCATAGACATCCGTCTCGGCAATGCTGCCCGTATGCTTGTTGACACGACCAACAGCATTTCCGAGATCTGCTACAGCTGCGGCTTTAACAACCTCTCCAATTTCAACCGCTTGTTCAAGGCTAAGAGGGAATATACCCCACGGGATTTCCGTACCTTATTCAAGAAAACACGCATCTTCGTCTAAAGGTCAAAATAGTATCATATTCTGCTAATTTTGTATTTGTCTTAGCAAGCGAATACCAATAATTTCGCGATTGACACTATACTGTTTGGCCAACATGAAGTTTTCTTTTAAATCGGTCGTGATAGCGGCCGCCCTTATCCTTGCCGCCGGATGTGCCCGGAAGGCATCTTTTATCCGTGTGGAGGATGGTCATTTCCTCCGTGACGGCAAGCCCTACACCTTTGTCGGCACCAATTTCTGGTATGGCCCTATCCTCGCTTCCGAAGGACGGGGCGGGAATTATGACCGTCTTGTCAAAGAACTTGACGCTTTGAAGGAACTTGGCCTGGAAAATCTTCGTGTCCTTGTTGGCGGTGATGGCCCCGACGGCGTCTTTTCTAGAGTTGATCCGGCGTTGCAGACAGCCCCTGGGGTGTACAACGACACCCTCCTCGTTGGACTTGACAGGTTCCTTGTCGAACTTGGCAAGAGGGACATGACCGCTGTCCTGTTCCTCAATAACACCTGGGAATGGTCAGGAGGTTATGGACAGTACCTCGAGTGGGCTACCGGGGAGAAGGCGCTCATCCCTCTTGTGGATGGCTATTGGCCTTTCATGCAGCAGATGAAGAAGTTCCAGACATGCGAGCCTGCCCAGGAACTCTTCTATAATCATGTGCGCGCGATAGTCGGCAGGACCAATTCCATCACCGGTAAGCCTTACAAGGACGATCCTGCCATCTTCTCCTGGCAGATCGGCAATGAGCCCCGGTGCTTCTCGGACGATCCCGAGATCCGTGACGGTTTCATCGGCTGGATGACCGAGACCGCCCGTATTATTAAGGAAATAGACCCCAATCATCTTCTCTCTACCGGGAATGAGGGGCTTCTAGGTTGCGAGAACGACATCGCTTTGGTCGAGAGGGTCAACTCTATTCCCGGGATAGACTATATGACCATCCACATCTGGCCTTACAACTGGGGCTGGGCTAAGGCCGAAAGCCTTGAGCAGGATCTTGACGGTGCCATCGCGAAGACCGATGATTACATTGGTCAACATGTGGAACTGGCTGATCGCCTGTCGCTTCCGATCGTTGTTGAGGAGTTTGGCTTCCCTCGTGACGGGTTCTCTGACAGCCGGGAGGCCACGACAACTTGCCGGGACAAGTATTACAAGCATATTTTGGTCTCGTGGGCGGAATGATTGACGGACTTAATTTCTGGGGCTGGAGCGGTTACGCCAATCCAACCGGATCCCAGTGGAAACCCTATGACGACTACACAGGCGATCCTGCCCAGGAGGCACAGGGACTTAACGGAGTCTACATCACTGATTCAACTATAGATATCATCAAACAATCATCAAATATTAACAAACATTGAGAATAGCATGAAACACAAGCTGTTAACCTTCATGCTGGCGCTCTTTGCCACAACTTTTGCCGCTGTCGCCCAGACAAGGGTGACTGGTGTCGTTACAGACGACACGGGTCAGGGTGTGATAGGAGCCAGTGTCATGGAGAAAGGCACCACCAACGGTGCTGTCACAGACCTTGATGGAAAGTATGTGATCACAGTGAAGCCTGGAGCGACACTGGTGTTCTCTTCCATCGGCTACGCTACTCAGGAAATCGCTGTCGGTAACCGCACGGTTATCGACGTGAACCTGAAAGAAGATGCCGAGTTCCTTGACGAGGTTGTCGTCGTGGGATACGGTACTATGAAAAGGAGCGACCTTTCAGGCGCTTCTGTCTCGATGAGAGAGGAGGATCTGAAGGGATCCATCATCACCAACCTCGACCAGTCCCTCCAGGGTAGGGCTGCCGGTGTCTCCGCTGTCCAGACCTCAGGAGCTCCGGGTTCGTCCTCATCAATTCGTGTCCGTGGACAGGCGACTGTCAACGCCAACGCCGAGCCTCTTTACGTCATCGACGGAGTGATCGTGCAGGGCGGAGGCAACTCGGGAAGCGATTTCGGTCTCGGTGGCCTTGGTAACGGTAAGGTCTCTACGATCTCCCCGCTGTCCACGATCAACCCTGCCGACATCGTCTCCATGGAGATCCTCAAGGACGCCTCCGCGACCGCTATCTACGGAGCCCAGGGCGCCAATGGTGTCGTCCTCATCACGACCAAGCATGGAAAGGCCGGTGAGGCGAAGTTCTCCTACGACGGAATGTTCGCCATGAGCCGCCAGACCAGCAGGATCGACATGATGAACCTGAGGGAATTCGCTGAGTACTACAATGATATGGCTGCTATCGGTGAGGTTGAGGCCAATGCCTACTACGCTGATCCCTCCATTCTTGGAAAGGGAACCAACTGGCAGGACGAGGTCTTCCGCACCGCTCTCCAGCACCAGCACCAGATCAGTGCCCAGGGAGGTACCGAGAAGGTCCAGTACTATGTGTCCGGCTCTTACATGAATCAGGAAGGAACCATCATCGGATCCAACTTTGACCGTATCTCATTCCGTTCCAACCTCGACGCTCAGCTCAAGGATTGGTTCAAACTTGGACTGAATGCCACCTATGCGGTGACCAACGATAATGTGAAGCTCGCTGACGGTCAGGAGGGTGTCATCTTCTACTCCCTCTCGACCCTGCCTGACATCCCGGTATATGACCTCGACGGCAATTATTCCACCACTGTCCGCGAAGGTTACACCTCAGCCAACCCTGTGGCTCTGGCCATGCTGGATGAGAACCTCCTCAAGAGGCAGAAACTCACCGGAAATGTCTACGCTGAGCTGACCCCTGTGAAGCATTTCATATTCCGTAGCGAGGTCGGTTTCGATGTGAGCAACTCCGAGGCCACCACCTACAAACCCAAGGTTGACCTTGGTGGCTGGCAGAGGGGTAACAACTCCATGAGCCAGCAGCGCAACGCCAGCAACTACATCTCCTTCAAGAACTACCTGACCTATTCCAACACCTTTGGTAAGCACAACGTGACAGCCATGGTTGGCCAGGAGGCTTGGGAGTCAAGATGGAACTATCTGGGCGCGACCAACACCGGTCTCCCTTCAGATGACATCCACAACATCCGTCTCGCTACCGGTACGCCTACCCTGAATTCCGGTTTCGGAAGCTCGGCAATGGCTTCGTTCTTCACCCGCGAGACCTATAATTATGACGACAGGTACCTGTTCACCTACACCTTCCGTTACGATGGTTCCTCGAACTTCGGTCCGGATAACCGTTGGGCTGGCTTCCACTCCTTCGCGGGCAGCTGGAGGTTCACCAATGAGAAGTTCCTTAAGGACTTCACCAATTCCATCGGAATGAACAGCGGTAAGATCCGCGTCGGTTGGGGCCAGACCGGTAACGCCAACATCGGCTCCGGAGCTTGGGAGTCCGGCATGTCCAAGATGCCTAGCGCCCTCGGAGACAGCCAGCGTCCGGCGAATATCGCCAACACTGGTATCCACTGGGAGAAGCAGCGCCAGACCAACCTCGGTTTGGATCTGAGCTTCCTTGACAGCAGGATCAACCTCACTGTCGATCTCTACAAGAAGATATCTTCCGACATGTTGATGTCAATGACCCTTCCTTCGTACATGGGAACCCAGGGTAACGGATCATCCGCCCTCGCTGCCCCTAAGGGCAACTACGGAACCATTGAGAACAAGGGTCTTGAGATCACTCTCGACACCCATCCGATCCAGACCAAGGATTTCGCATGGAACAGCAACTTCCAGATTTCCTTCAACCGCAACAAGCTTGTCGCCCTTGACGGAAGCGCCAACGCCCAGTTGATCGGTTACGGCCAGTGGAGCGACATCGTCTCCGTGACTGAGATCGGCCAGCCTCTATATGGTTTTTATGGCTATGTGGTCGAAGGTGTCTACAAGGACTTCGATGACATCCAGAACTCTCCGAGGGCTGAGAAGTATCCTTCCGACGGTGTGTTCAACAGGTACACGACAGTGTGGCCTGGCGACATCAAGTTCAAGGATGTCAACGGTGACAATGTCATCAACGAGCTTGACCGCACCAACATCGGCTCTCCGCTCCCGAAGTTCACTTTCGGATGGACCAACTCGTTCTCCTACAAGAATTTCGACATGTCGATATTCATCAACGGCTCATACGGCAACAAGGTCCTCAACTACAACCTCATGGGTCAGGGCTACAACGGTCTCGTCCACATGAACAGTGTCTGGACCAACCAGCACACCATGATCGCCGACAGGGCCCGCTTCGAGGTGATCGACGGCCAGAAGACTTACACGGACGGCTCTTCCTGGATGGATGACGTGACCAATGTCAAGGTCTCCAATTCCGGAACGAAGACTCCTCGCCCGAGTCTTTCCGACCCTAACGACAACGACCGCATGAGCGACCGTTACATCGAGGACGGCAGCTACCTGAGGATCAAGAATGTCAGTTTCGGCTACACCTTCCCCAAGAAGTTACTCTCGAAGGTCAAGGTGGAGAATTTCCGACTCTACTGCAACATCCAGAACCTCTACACATTCACCAAGTACCGTGGTTACGATCCCGAGGTCGGTGCCTCGACCCAGGATTCCACAGGTCTGACTTTCGGAGTCGATAACGGACGTTATCCTTCTCCTATGACTTGCTCATTCGGTGTCAATCTCACTTTCTAAAATGGAGGGCAATAGAATGAAAAAAATACTTAAATATACTGTTCTGGCAGCCGTTATCGCCTTCGCCTCGACTTCTTGCTCTGATTTCTTGGATCGTCCCTCAGAGGATAGGTTCACCACAGGAGACTACTACAAGAACGACGAGCAGATGGAGCAGGCCGTCAACTATATCTACGGGTCGCCGTGGTATGACATCATCCGTTTCTACATCTACGGATCTGAGACCATGTGCGGCAATGTCTACCAGGGCAACAACGCCTATTCAACCCTGACGGTGAACGGCACTGACCAGGACCTCAAGAATATGTCCTATTCCCTTTGGGCCGTCAACGCGCAATGCAACACTGTCATCAACAACATCCGTAATGCTGACACCCAAGCCAGCCAGGCCGCCAAGAACAAGGCGATAGGCGAGGCCCTCGCATGGAAAGCCATGGCTTACTTCCTCCTTGTCCGTACTTTCGGAGATGTCCCGATTATCCATGACAACACCGAGGTCATCAAAGAGGCCAGCTACAACGAGCAGCACAAGGTCCAGAAGGCCGACGTTTATGAATATATCGTCATGACCCTCGAGAAAGCCATGGAGCTCCTTCCCAAGGATCCGAACATCGGAAAGTACAACCGCGTTGACTATTACGCGGCTGAGGGTCTTCTTTCGAAGGTCTATCTTGCCAAGGCTGGTGTCTCCGGTTCCCTTGATCAGGGCGATCTCGCCAAGGCACGTGATTATGCCAAGGATGTGATCGACAATTCAGGTCGTTCCCTTACTCCCGTGTATTCCGACATCTTCCGTCTCTCACCGAAGGTGTTCCAGGCCACCGGCGAGAACCTCTTCAGCTGGCAGTGGTCCTCGACCACCGGCATCTGGACAGCCCAGAACTCCATTCAGAGCGATGTGGGAATCACTGGTTTCAGCGAGTTTGGCGATCTTTGGGGCGGCTGGAAAGGCGTTTCCATCGATCTGCAGGACGCTTTCGGAGTCTCCGCGATTGACAATCCGGAGCAAAGGCAGGACACTGATGACCGTCGTCAGGCTACCATGATGATGTTCGGCGACCAGTATCCCTACTTCTGGCAGGACAAGGGTGGATTCGACTTCTACCGTTTCTTCTTCGATAAGGATTACTATCCTACCGGTCTTTCCGGCAACGCTTCCGGCGGTGCCTGGCAGAGCGAGACTGGAGCCAATTACTGCAAGCACCTGTTCGGATGCGGCTCGGATCACCAGAGCGCTCTGGGTGTAAGCGCAGGTAACATGCTTTATCAGTTGCCGACGCATATCCTCAGACTGGCTGACATCTATCTTGTCTACGCTGAGGCATGTGTCCTTACCGGCGACAGCGCCAGCGCCCTTACCTATGTCAACAAGGTGCGTGAACGCGCTCATGCGACTCCTCTGACTTCCTGCACCTTTGATGATGTCTGGAAAGAGCGCAGGCTTGAGCTTGCCCTCGAGGGAGACCGCTGGTACGACTTTGTCCGTCGTTCCTATTACGACGTCAACGCCTGCATCGCTGAGCTGAAGGCCCAGCGTCGTTCAGGCTGGAGCGGTGATTTCAAGACCGTTTACAAGAAGTTCGTCCAAGATGACGCTGAGAACTATGTCGGACCTGGAGCCCACACTTGGGATATGTCCGCCATATCTTACACTGGAACCGATGACTTGATCGATGTCAAGCCCGAGATGTTCACTATCCCGTTCCCGACAGAGGATGTTGTGATGAACCCCAACGTCGGATCGACCGCTGAGGCAATCCACGTGGATGTCAGGAATGAATACACTTATGACTTTTAATACGCCGAACAATGAAGACAATATCTAAATATACAAGTCTCCTGCTTGGTTTGGCGCTGCTCGTACAGGCCTGCGATTTCGATTCCGTGGATTACCCGGATCGTTTCAGGCAGACCTCAGGAGTGCCTACCGTGGACTTCGTGCGCTACGCCGACAAGGACGTGGTGATCACCCAGGCCAGCATGGAGGAACTCGTGTGCATCGTCGGTGACAACCTCACCAGCGTCCATGAGCTCTATTTCAACGACCAGGCGGCTGTCCTCAACTCAAGTTACATGACAGCCAAGACCCTCCTTGTGGCGGTCCCTCGCACAATGCCTAACGTGCAGACCGACAAGATCTACATGATCACTAAGGATGGCCAGGAAGTGACCTACGATTTCAAGGTCCTCCCTCCTGTACCGAAGATCACAGGAATGTCTCTCGAGTGGGCCGAGCCCGGCGAGACCGTGTCGATCAACGGTTCCTATCTCTTCGCTCCAGTCGAGGTCGAGTTCCCCGGATGCGACCCTGTTTCAGCTACCGCCGGCGACGGATCTTCAGTCTCCGTGGTGGTGCCCGAAGGCGCCAAGCCCGGCAAGATCAAGGTGACGACTCCTTCCGGAACCGCCCAGTCTGTCTTCCAGTACAAGGACAGCAGGGGAATGCTCTTCGACTTCGACGGCCTGACCGGCCTTGACAATCACGGTTGGAATGGTCACAACTCACAGGATGACGACGGTACCGGAATATCCGGCCGCTTCTTCCAGTTCGGCGACGGCGAGACCGCCCTCGACGGCTCCTGGGAGGAGGCTCACTTCTCCTTCGTTTACTGGCCCGGTTCATGGAACGATCCTGAGAATTACCAGGACGGCGCGATGGGAGCCAGGCTCCTGGACCTCGCCGACTTCACGGATTGGCAGAACATGGCCCTCAAGTTCGAGGTCTTTGTCCCGTCAAGCAATCCTTGGAGCAATACTCCGATGCACATCTGTATGGCAGGTGTCAAGGATGTCTCCTTCGGAAACGCCTGTACTGACATCTACGGTGTCAACGTGGCCGGAGCCAACAACAAGTACATGTCCGGAGACGGCGTTCCCGCCGCGCCCCGCGCTCTGTGGAGACCTTGGGCCGCCACCGGCAGCTTCGACACCGGCGACAAGTGGATGACCGTTACCATCCCGCTGACCGAGTTCAACCTCGGTTGGGACGGCAAGACCGCCTCATCCCAGCTTTCCGCTGACAGTTTCGCCAGCTTGTGGATGTTCATCACCAATGGTGGTGTCGAGGCTGAAGAGGCCTCTTGTACCCCGATCATCAAGATCGACAACATCAGGGCTGTCCCTTACAAATAATCTATAGGAGGAACAGAACATGAAGAATATATTCAAATATTCATTTTTGGCCACTCTCCTCATCGTCATGACGGGCCTTACCGCCTGCCAGAACGAGGAGCTTGACACCGACCAGTATGCTGGGAAACTCGCGCTTGCCGCTGTGGCTCCCAACCCTGTGATGCGCGGCGCCGAACTGCGTATCATCGGAGCCAACCTTGATAAGGTCTCCGAAGTCCGTTTCGCCGGTGGCGCCTCAGTATCCAGCATCCAGACTGTCGCTTCCGGAAGCCGCAGTGAGATCCGCCTGACCGTCCCTATGGACGCCCAGGTCGGTCCTGTCACCGTGGTCGGTTCCGACGGCCTCACCGCTTCCACCAGGTTTGACCTGGAGTACACCGAGCCGATCGTTTTCAGCTCTTTCTCTCCGGAGACAGCCCTCTCCGGCGACGTTGTCACAATCAAGGGTGAGTACCTGAACAATGTCAGGGAAGTCATCCTCGGAGGTGGAGTCTATGTCACCGAGTTTAACAGCCAGTCCGGCAGTGAGCTCTCCTTCACGGTCCCCTCAAACGCCATTTCCGGTTATGTTATCGTCGGCGACGTCAATGAGATCGAGGATCAGAACACCATCCCTAACCAGATCTATTCCGAGACCGAACTGGTGATCGGTGATCCCACCGTCGCTGTGGCCGACACCATCACCTACAAGAGTGGTGATGTTATCAAAGTCTCCGGATCACACCTTGACATGATTGAGAAGGTTGATCTCAACGGTGCTTCAGAGGTTGAGTTCACTACTTCTGAGGATGGATCCACTATCAGTTTCAACCTTCCGGCGTCCGCAACTGACGGCCAGATCAAGCTCACATCCTTTGCGGGTAAGGAGTTCGAGGCCGGATTTGTCCAGACACTCTCAGTGGCTGACCTTGTTATCTCCTCCATCGCCGAGGATGGACGTTATAAGGCAGGAAGCGATGTGAAGATCACCGGTTCAGACCTTGACCTTGTCACCAAGGTTGAGTTCACCGGCGCTGAGGCACAGTGGTATCTCGATGGCAAAGACATCGTCGCCACTATCCCTGCTGAGGCCAAGGACGGAGGCGTGACTGTCACCCTCGGTTCCGGAAAGAAAGCCTACACAGAAGCGATCGAGCTTGTAAAACCTATCGCGACTTGGATCAGCGGCAAAGAGGCGGTCGCCGGCGTCCGGCAGCTGGCGGTGGTTGGAACAGACCTTGATCTCGTCACCGGTGTGACGATCGGAGACAAGGATAATGGCCTGATCAATTGTGGATTCACTGTGTCCTCCGCTGACACTGTGCGTGTTAATATTCCAAAGGATGCCTACACAGGAGTCCTCACCCTCACCGCCGCGAACGGCGACTTCACTCAGACTGACGAGATCACGGTGACTTACGATGAGGCTGTCAGCATCGTCTTCGATGAGCCTTCATACGCTCTTGGCCGTAAGATCACCATTTCAGGATCCAACCTGCTTAGTGTGGAGAGCATCTCCGTCAAGGGCAAGAAGGTCACTGAATATCAGGTCCGTGCGGATAACGCGATGTCATTCTCTTTGCCTGGGGATATAGCCAGTCCTGGTGCCTACCGTCTGGAACTTGTCCTGATCGATGGCACCAAACTCACTTGGGCGGTACCTTTCGAGGTGACAGCTCCTTTCACTGAGCTCACTATTTGGGAAGGCAGCCAGATCATCAACGGCTGGAGCGGAGTCACCTTCGGCGACGATCGCTTCGTCTGGGAGAATAATGGCATCCGTGAAGGCGATGTCATAAAGATCTACTTCACCGCTCCTGAGGAAGGATGGTGGGATCTCCAGCTTCTCAATGGCCACTGGGGCGCTCTTTCGATCCCCGAGCTTGACGGAGGCAACGAGGTTAAGCAGGGAGCGTTCCCTGGCGGAACCCAGACATTCTCCTTCAATGTGACTCCTGAGATCATCGCCTCACTTACCGAAGATCCCGGCTGGGGCGGAGCCTTCCTCATCAACGGTGACGGAAATGTGGAAGTGACCAAGATTTCCCACATCCAGTATGGAGCGACCGAGACCATCGTCTGGGAAGGCGAGCCTGTCGATCTTGGAAACTGGGCAATCAACTGGGAGATGAAACCTGCCACAATGTTTGTCGACAACGGACTTGTTGACGGAATGACCCTCCATATTTATGTGACTCCTACCGCCGATTACTGGCAGATCCAGTTCTTCGACGGACATTGGGGTGGCATGGATGTGCACATGGGGAATGGCAATAACTTAAATGCCGAGATCTACACTATCCAGGACGGCCGCATCTCCGTTCCGGTTACTCCGGACATCGCGGAGAAGTTCACCACTCTGACTGACTGGGGCTACTGCGGAATACTCCAAGGTGAAAGCCTGATCATTAACAAGATTTCCATCGAGTAATCTGACACTTTTTATTCCGGAGGGGGCTGACCCTCCCTCCGGGATCCAATTAATATTCATTCAATGAGGAAAGTACTGTCTTTTCTTGCTTTGGCGATGTTGTCGATGTCGGTGTTGTCATGTGACCCGGACGATGATCCTGTCGTTCAGGAGGAACCTGCGCCGACGTCAATCTCTGCCACTCCGGCGAGCTCTTCCCTGGAGTCTTCCGGCGGGGAAGTAGCCCTATCTGTGACCGCTCCCCAGCGGCCTGCAGTCAGCGGGGCGCCATCGTGGATTACGGTCGTGGATGGTACTTACAACAAGTACAACATCACCTTCACTTTACGGGTCGCGAAGAACGAGACGTACGAGCCACGTTCGGCAACTTTCTCGATCACGTCCGGAAGTCTCTCACAATCAGTGACTGTCTCCCAAGCGGCCGCCCAGAAACCAGCGGAACCAGAAAAGCCGGAAGATCCTGACGAGGGGGAGACTCCGACTGGTGAAGACATATCCGCTTCCCTTGTCACTACAGGTGCCACTAATGAGGCGAAGGCCCTTTATGGCTACCTCCTCAGCCAATATGGCAAGAAGGTTATCTCATCGATAATGGCGGATGTTAACTGGAACCACAAGGAGGCGGATAAGGTCCATTCCGCCACCGGGAAGTACCCTGCCATGAACTGCTATGACTTCATCCATATCTATGTCCCTAAGAATAACTGGATTGACTACACTGACCTCAAGCCGGTCACCGAGTGGGCCGAGGCCGGTGGGATAGTCTCGCTGATGTGGCATTTCAATGTCCCTAAAAACAAAGATACTGTTCCCGGCAGTGATGGGAGCGGTGTCACATGCACTCCGACCGAGACGACTTTCAGGGCCTCTAATGTGTTCACCGAGGGCTCCTGGGAGAACAAGTGGTTCTATGAGCAGATGGATAAGGTCGCTGAGGTGATTCTTGGTCTCCAGAAGCAGGGAATCGCCGCCATCTGGCGTCCGTTCCATGAGGCTGCCGGCAACGCTACTCTAAAGCAGCAGGCCTCTTGGGCAACATCCTGGTTCTGGTGGGGATATGACGGCGCCGATGTCTTCAAAAAACTCTGGGTCGAGATGTTCAACTATTTCAAGACCAAGGGTATCCGTAACCTGATATGGGTCTGGACAACCCAGAATTACAATGGTGACTCGACCAAATACAACCAAGACAAGGACTGGTACCCTGGTGATGAATATGTGGACATAGTCGCCCGCGACCTTTACGGCAGTACAGCTGCGGTCAACGCCACTGAGTTCAAGCAGATCCAGAAGACATATCCCACAAAGATGGTGACTCTGGGAGAGTGCGGCAAAGATGGCAACACCGCCTTCGCTACCATCCCTTCCGTCTGGTCGGCCGGAGCCAAATGGTCCTGGTTCATGCCGTGGTATGGATCGAATATGCCTGATGCGACATGGTGGAAGACTGCCATGTCCAGTGGCAATGTGATCACCCGTTCAGAAGTGAAGTATTGATATGAACAGATTATTCCATATAACCCTGCCGGTTCTGGCCGCTGTCGTGTCCATCCTTTTTTTCTGCGTGAAGGAGAAAATGGATCCGACCCCGGAACCGACTCCGGCACCGAAGGCGATAACGCTGAGTTCCAGCTCTTTCCAAGTCGCTCAGGCTGGAGAGAAACTCTCTCTTACGATCACGGCACCTTCCCGTCCGTCATTCACCGGACTCCCTTCATGGATAACCTATGTGGATGGTACTTTCAACGCATATTCCATGACAGTCGGTCTGACAGTGGCGGCCAACGAGACTTACGAGGAGCGTTTCGCCACTGTCACCGTCGCGTCAACCGGGGTGCCATCCGTGACATTCACGGTGACCCAGGCTCCGGCGGAGAAACTCGTTGATCCCGAACCCGAACCGGAGCCGGAACCGGGCGACAATGATGCTTGGAAGATGGCACGTGCTCTCGGACTCGGGTGGAACATGGGCAATCATTTCGACGCTTTCTACAATGGCTCGTGGGCCGGTGAGAAAGAGGGTTATCCTGACGAGACCGCATGGCAGCCGAACAAGGCGACCCAGACCACATTCGATGGGGTGAAGGCTGCCGGGTTCACCAGTGTGCGCATCCCGGTCTCCTGGCTTAAGATGATCGGGCCGGCCCCTTCCTACACGATCGACAAGGCTTGGATGGATAGGGTCTATGAGGTTGTCGGGTTTGCCCATGCGGCCGGGCTCAATGTGATCATCAACACGCATCACGATGAGAATCACGGTGTCAACAATGATTACCAATGGCTTGACATAAAGAACGCTGTCAACAACTCTTCTTTGAATGAGTCAATAAAGGCGAAGATCAAGGCGGTCTGGACCCAGATAGCGGAAAGGTTCGCTGATTGCGGCGACTGGCTCATCATGGAAGGCTTCAATGAGCTTAATGACGGCGGTTGGGGCTGGAGCGAGGATTTTCGCAAGGATCCGACCCGCCAGTGCGGAATATTGGATGAGTGGAACCAGGTCTTTGTGGACGCCGTCAGGGCCACGGGAGGGGAGAACGCCACCCGCTGGCTCGGAGTGCCGACCTACGCCGCCAATCCTGAATATGCCAAGTATCTCAAGATGCCTTCCGACAAGGCCGGACGGCTGATGCTCTCGGTCCACTTCTATGACCCGAGCCCTTACACGATCGGTGACGAGCAGTATTCCGACTGGGGGCACACGGGAGTGAAAGGGAAAAAGGCCGATTATGGCGACGAGGACCATGTCCAGGAAGTCTTCGGCATGCTCAACAAGGAATATGTGTCCAAGAACATCCCTTGCTACCTTGGCGAGTTCGGCTGCTCGATGAGGGCCAAGTCCGACACCAGGGCCTGGAAGTTCTACCTTTACTACATGGAGTACATCGTCAAGGCCGCCAAGACCTATGGCCTGCCTTGTTTCCTTTGGGACAACGGGGCGACTGACACGGGCAAGGAACAGCACGGTTACATCAACCATGGCACCGGCGGCTACATAGGCAACAGCAAGGAGGTCGTGAATGTTCTCAAGAAAGCCTGGTTCACGGAAAGTGACGGTTACACTCTCCAGCATGTTTATGATTCAGCTCCGAAATTTAATTGATTATGAGATATTTACTACCCTTGATTATGGTGTCCCTGCTTTTCCAAGGCTGCCCCAGAGTCCCCAGGAATGTCGACGACGACATTCCGGCCAATCATGTTCTGGCCTCCAAACTCGCCGGTTTGGCCGATAGTGGTAAAGTCATGTACGGCCATCAGGATGACCTCTCCTATGGTCACTCATGGAAAGTTGAGGACTGGGAGAATGACGATCTGGAGCGTTCGGACATAAAGGATGTTTCCGGGGAGTACCCCTCAGTCATCGGCTTTGATCTCGGCGGAATCGAGCTGGGAAACAAAGAAAACCTTGACGGGGTCCCTTTCGGACTCATTCGGAAGGCTACCTTGAAGCATATCGCGAGGGGAGGAGCCGTCACATATTCATGGCATCTGCGTAATCCTTTGACTGGCGGTGACTCGTGGGACATCTCTTCCGACCAGGTGGTCGCCTCCGTGCTTGAGGGTGGTGAGAAGCATGAGGAGTTCCTTGTGTGGCTGGATCGTCTTGCGGAGTTCCTTAACAGCCTTAATGGCGCTCCGGTGATCTTCCGCCCTTGGCATGAGAACATAGGAAGCTGGTTCTGGTGGGGTGGAAATCTCTGCTCAGCAGACCAGTACAAGGCCCTTTATCGTCTTACAAAGGAAAGACTTGAGGCTAAGGAAGTCAAGAACTTGCTCTGGTGCTATTCACCCAATGGACCGATTAGCGCCGAGGATTACCTCTCCCGTTATCCCGGAGACGAGCTTGTGGACATCCTCGGAACAGATATTTATGAATATGTCGGGCAGGACGGACTTGAGGCCGCCGGGGAGCGCTATGTCACCCAGGTGCGGCAGATGCTGTCCACCCTGGAGGCGATCTCCAAGGAGCGCGGAAAGCTCATGTGCCTGTCAGAGACTGGTCTTGAGGGCCTTGTGGATCCCACCTGGTGGACAGAGAGACTCTATCCGGCGATAAAAGGCTTCCCGATCACCTATGTGCTGACCTGGCGCAACGCCCACGACAAGCCCGGTCATTTCTACGGCCCTTGGAAGGGCTTCGAGAACGAGGACGATTTCAAGACATTCAGTGAGAAAGAAGATATTGTGATGCTATGACATACGAAGAGAGATTAAAGTGGCTGAAGGAGACACATGCGGAGCTTCTCAGCAAAAAGAATGTCCCGGTTGAGGGGAATGGTGTCTATGAACGTTATGAGAACCCGGTCCTGACAGCTGACCACGCTCCTTTGGAGTGGAGATATGATCTCCATAAGGAGACCAATCCTTACCTGATGGAGAGGTTTGGCATCCATGCGACCTTCAATTCCGGAGCCATCAAGTTTGGAGATAAATACATCTTGCTCGTCAGGGTTGAGGGCGCCGACAGGAAATCTTTCTTCGCTGTGGCCGAGAGCCCTAACGGAGTGGACAACTTCCGTTTCTGGCCCCGTCCGATAACGATGCCTGAATATGGCGACCCGGCCACCAACGTCTACGACATGCGTCTCACAGCCCACGAGGACGGGTGGATCTACGGGATCTTCTGTGTCGAGAGGAAGGACAAGGACCATCTCGCTGATCTTTCCGCGGCCGTCGCGGCTGCTGGAGTCGCCAGGACCAGGGACCTTGTCAATTGGGAGAGGTTGCCTGACATAGTGTCAACCAGCCAGCAGCGCAATGTTGTCCTGCACCCTGAGTTCGTGGACGGCAAATACGCCCTTTACACCCGTCCCCAGGATGGCTTTATAGACACTGGAAGTGGGAAAGGAATCGGCTGGGCCCTTGTGGACAGCATGGAGCATGCTGTGATCGGCTCTGAGAAAGTCATCAGCCGCCGCTTCTACCACACGATAAAAGAGTGCAAGAACGGTGAAGGTCCCCATCCTATCAAGACCTCCAAGGGCTGGCTCCATCTGGCCCACGGGGTGCGCGGATGCGCCTCTGGGCTTCGTTACGTCCTTTACATGTACATGACCGCATTGGACGACCCGACAAGAGTTATCGCCGAACCGGCCGGGTTCTTTATGGCTCCGGAAGGCGATGAATATCAAGGCGATGTGATGAATGTCCTTTTCAGCAACGGATGGATTTGTGATCCGGACGGCAAGGTGTTCATCTACTACGCATCTTCCGACACCAGGATGCATGTGGCGACCTCTACGGTTGACCGCCTGGTTGACTATTGTCTCAATACGGCTCCCGACGGTCTTCGGACAGGAGCCTCGGTGGAGACTCTCAACAAGCTGATAGACAGGAACCAAGGCGTTATCCTATAGAACATGCGAAAAGTATCCCACATCTTACTCGTCCTGGCGGTCGCGACTCTCTGTGGCTGCTCTTCTGGATCTACCAAAGTCAGAGGCAGTCAAGTTGAAGTGAATCCCGACCGATCTCCTGTCAGTCTTCGTCTTCAGGTTTTTTCTCCTGAGATCATCAGGGTCTCCGCGGTTCCCAAAGGGGAGTCATTCCCGGACAGAGGCAGCCTTGTCGTCGTGTCCAAGGAAGAGAAGACTGATTTTAAGGTCTCCAGTCAGGATGATGGTGGGGTAACTATCAGCACTTCAGCCATTTCCGCTATTGTGTCTCCGGAAGGAAATCTGAGTTTCCTGGACAAGGAAGGAAATGTCCTTGCCGGAGAGGGGAGGATGTCTTTCGATCCGCTCGAGGTTGAGGGAAAGCGGGCTTACTCTGTCCTGACAAGGTTCTCATCGACTCCGGACGAGTCCTTCTATGGACTCGGACAGCATCAGGCTGGAGAATTCGACCACAAAGGAAAGAGCGAGGAACTTTACCAGTACAACACCAAGGTAAGTGTTCCCTTCGTTGTCTCGACAAAGGGCTATGGTGTCTTGTTTGACGCTTATTCTCTTTCTCGTTGGGGGAATCCGGAGCCTTATGCGCAACTTGGAGATATATTCACCCTGTACGATAAGGACGGAGTTGAAGGCGCATTGACTGGAACTTATAAGACAAAAGACGGAAAGATCCTGATCCGGAGAGAGGATTCCCTTTTCTTCGAGAACGAGTTTGCCATCAGGAACCTGCCGAAGGTGCCTTTGAATGGCGCCCAGGTTGTTTACGAAGGTTATATCCAGGCTCCCGAGACGGCTGAGTATCACTTCACCCAGTATTATGCTGGTTTCCAGGAGACTACAATCGGGGGAAAGGAGGTGATGTCGCGTCGCTGGCGTCCTGCGTGGAACCCGAACAGCAAGAAGTTCATCGCCGAACTTACGGGGGGCGAGAGGACCCCTGTCAGGATTGTCTGGGATCCGGACGGCGATGTTTCTTATCTCGGCCTTAGGGTAGCGCCTCTCCAGGCTCCTGAAGAGGAGAATTCCCTTTCTTTCTGGTCTGAGTTTGAGCCTGGAGTGGATTTTTATTTTATCGCCGGGGAGAATT